>NZ_BAAILO010000197.1:0-5154 GCF_054589115.1 Cupriavidus sp. 8B
CCAGCTTGTCCTTGGGCACACCCGGCAGATCGGCGTACAGGGTGATGCCTGCGGCGTCCTCGTACACATTCACTGGCGGCATCAGGGCCGCTTCAGTGCTGCCAGTTTCGGCTTGTTTGGTGACAGCAGTATTTTCGCTCATGGCCAGATCCCCCTCGCATCACTGGATGCTGATTTGGCGCCGCTGCGCTGCTTCGAGGCGCTGGATGCTGATGTGCAGCACGCCGTCGCGGTACTTGGCTTCCACCGCATTGGGATTTACGTCGTCCGGTAGGCTCACTACACGGCGGAAGCGGCCGGCAAAGCGTTCATTGATATGCAGGGAGGTTTGCTCGTCCTTGTCAGAGAGATCGGGCTTGCGCTCGCCGACAATGGTCAGTACACCCTTCACCAGTTGCACGTCGATGCTGGCCGGATCGATGCCGGGGGCGAAAGCGTAGATTTCCACCGAGTGAGGGGTGCCGCCGACATTGATGGCCGGAAAACTGACCCGACCGCGAATGCTGGGAGACAGCTCGAATGCCTGTTGCATCTCGCGCTGCAGGCGGTCCAGTTCTGAGAATACGTCACGGGGAAACAGGGACCGATACATCATGTTTGCCTCCATTCACTCTGGCGCGGGCGCCATATTCTGGCGTCCCCGGTTGCAATGGTAAGGCTTCCCCCGAGGATATCAAGTTCTTGATTTGACTGATATTCGCCATCATGCTTCCGAGCGGAAGGGCAGCGCTAGAGACCTGAAAAGGGGAACACGCATGGAATTCCAGGACTACTACAGAACGCTGGGAGTGACGCGCGATGCCGCCGCGGAGGACATCAAGAAGGCGTTCCGCAAGCTCGCGCGCAAGTTCCATCCCGATGTTTCCAAGCAGTCGGATGCCGAACTGCGCATGAAGGAGCTCAACGAGGCCTATGCCGTACTCTCCGACCCGGAAAAGCGCGCCGCGTACGACCAATTGGGACGAGGCCATCAGCCCGGCCAGGAGTTCCGTCCGCCGCCGGACTGGAACACCGGCTTTGAGTTCTCCAGTCGGGGCTACTCGCCCCGGAAAGAGGCCGATTTCAGCGACTTCTTCGCCGAGCTGTTTGGCCACGTAGGGGGCGGAAACCGCGGTTTCCATACACACGGTGGCAACTTTCAGTCACGCGGTGTGGATCACCACGCCAAGGTGCTGCTGGACCTGGACGACACCTTTACCGGCGCCACCCGTCAGCTTTCGCTGCAGGTACCAAGCATGGACGCCCGTGGCGGGGTACAGCTCAGGAGCCGGACCCTCAGCGTGAAAATTCCCAAAGGCGTGCGCGAAGGTCAGCTCATCCGTCTGGGTGGGCAGGGTGCGCCGGGGACCGGCGGTGCGCCGGCGGGGGATCTTTTTCTGGAAGTGCATTTCAAACCGCACGACCAACTGAAAGTGAAGGGACGCAATCTACACCTCACCCTGCCGGTGGCGCCATGGGAGGCGGCGCTGGGGGCGGTAGTGCCCATCCATTTACCTGGGGGCGAACTGAAGGTGCGCATTCCCCCCGGCGCCCAGAGCGGCAGCGAGCTACGCGTGCGCGGCAAGGGCATCCCCGCGAATCCACCAGGCGATCTGCTGCTGGACATCCAGGTGGTGTTGCCGCCGGCAAACACCCCTATAGCACGGGGGCTGTATGAAACCATGGCACGGGAATTGGCCTTTAACCCGCGCCCGGACAGGAGAGCCTGACCCATGCCTGATGACGACGTTCTGATCGGCTGCCTGATGGAAGATGCTTGGCTGACTCTGGAGCAAGTGGCGGCAGCCTGCATGGTGGAACCAGAGTGGCTCATGCGGCATGTAGATGAGGGCTTGTTCCCCCATGCCGTAAGTGTCGCTGGCGGCTGCCGGTTTTCCAGCGCCAGCCTGTTACGGGCGCGGAGCTGCGTCAGTTGGAGCATGACTTTGACGCCATACCGGAACTGGCCGCTCTGGTGGCCAACCTACGGGAAGAAATGGATGATCTACAAGCGCGGCTGCGCTGTAACAATCGGTGCTGAGCGCGTCATGGATGCGCTAGCCTGGCGCCGTTGAGCCTGAGCCAACCGTCTGTTGCCAACTCGTGACCCTCCCCCTGGTCCTGATGAGCGAAAACGCTATGAGGGGCGGCCTGCTGGTGGCGGCAAGCCGTGCCCCAAGGGCCCGCCCCCAGAGCCACTCTCTCGCGTACTTCAACGCGGCGACTTTTACCACCTCGGTGCAGCCAGCCTCCAAGTTGGATTGCTAACCTGCGGGATTGACCATATCTGAAAGAACATATTAAAAATACAAGAAATTGGATGAAATAATTTTAATTTAATATGTGCCACGTCCTTCCGACCCATTTCACTGTCGGGCTAATAATTACAAACACGGAAAGGAAAAGATAATTCGATTCCTGCACGAGCAGTTCATATCAATTTCGTAGAAATCAGTATCGGTGACCCCGCTTTTGACCTCGGTTGATCGTGGCACGGCAAGCAGGATTCGGCCAGGATCGATCAGCGGCGGAGTCAATACGACCTCTCGTACCGGCGAAGCGCCCGATCGTTCGCAGATATCTGATTCATCGTCGACGTGCGTCGCCATGCGCGCCAACCGGGCAGCCCTGAATTTCGACTCGGCGCCGTGCGCCGGCGTGGCATCGCCCCTGGCCGGCAATGAGCGCGCATGACCACCCGCCGCGTGACCAAGCACCAGCATGCCAACGCGCGCCTAGCCGCTGACTGGACGATGCATCACTCAGTAGCCGCGCGGGTAGTAGCCCCCGCGCCCTTCCTCATCTCCTCGCTCGCGACGCTCTTCACGATCCCGATGGTGCTCGCGACGCTCGTCGCCCCTGTAGCCGCCCTCCCCGTACCGACCGCCTTCCCGGCCGCCATCGGGCACCCATACGCAGCCGCCCAAGGCAGCTATGACCAAGACCAGAAGCACATTCCGAGTCCGTTTCACGGCACCCTCCTCGTCGAACGCTCCGACCGCCGGAGCCACTGCTTGGAGTCTAGGACACCGGACGCTGGGCTCTGTGGCCGTGTGATGGGCGCTTCTCAAGGGGTGACGCTATGATCCGCCGCGAATACAAGACGTTCGGCTTCTGCTTTGGCCTGGGCGGCGGCGCCAAGGGCTTCAAGAAGGCCGCGTCCCAGGTGGGCAACACGATCGCGACCTGGCGCTGCATCGGCGGCATCGACGTCGCCCCGGCCGCCGCTCGCGACTTCGAGCAGCTCGTGGGCGTGACGTGCACGGTCATGGAACTGTTCACCCGCGAGATGTACTAGGCCTTCTGGGGCAAAGAGCCGCCGGCGGGCTGGTGCGAGGCCACGGCCGTCGACATCCGGCGCGCCGCCGGCAACGAGACGCCCGATTGCGTGTTCATCTCGTCGCCATGCAAGGGCGCGCCCGGGCTGCTGTCCGAGGCTCTGAGCCGCACGCCGAAGTACCAGGCGCTCAACGAGCTGACCCTGCGCTGCGTGTGGCTGATATGCAAGGCCTGGAAGGACAAGCCCGTCAAGCTGATCGTCTTCGAGAACGTGCCGCGTCTGGCCACGCGCGGGCCGCACCTGCTGGACCAGATCAACCAGATCCTGCGCCACTACGGCTATGCCGTGAACGAGACCACGCACGATTGCGGCCAGATCGGCAAGCTGGCGCAGAGCCGCAAGCGCTTCCTCATGGTGGCTCGGCACATGGAGCAGGTCCCGGCCTTCCTGTGCGAGCCCAAGATTCACCGTCTGCAGGGCGTCGGCACCGTGCTGGGCCGCATGCCGCGGCAGGGCGATCCCGCCGGCGGCCCGATGCACCGTGTGCCGTCGTTGCAGTGGAAGACTTGGGTGCGCCTGGCGTTCGTCGAGGCCGGCAGTGACTGGCGCAGCCTGAACAAGCTGGCAGTGGAGAACGGGCACCTGCGGGACTACCTGATCATGCCGGAGCGGCGCAACGGCACGCTGGGCGTGCTGGACTGGAACGGGCATGCCGGCACGGTCGTGGGCGAGTCGCTGCCCAGCAATGGCACGTTCTCGATCGCGACCGCGCGGCCCGGCCAACGCTGCCCAGTACCAACAGTATGGCGTGCTGCGTTGGGGCGAGACGTCCGGCGCCATCATCGGCGTCAAGTCGCCCGGCCAGGGCACCTTCAGCGTGGCCGACCCGCGCCACCCGGGGCCGGCCAAGCATAACAACGAGTTCCACATCGTGCCGTGGGACCAGGCCGCCGGCGCGGTCACCAGCGCCCACGGCACAGGCCAGTGCGTGCAGGACCCGCGCGCATCGACCGGCTTCGAGGGCGCGGGCAAGTACCGCCTTCCCGGCTTCGACGAGCCGGCCGGTACCGCCCTTTCACCACGTTTGAACTAGCCTGCCTGCAGTCCCTCGTTGAGCCGGAGGAATACCTGGAGTTGGACCGCCTGAGCGATCAGGCCTGGCGTGAACGGATCAGCAACGCCGTGCCGCCGGACGCCGCGTGCGCGATCGCCGAGGTAATGGGCACCACCCTGCTGCTGGCCGAATCCGGCGAGACGTTCATGCTGTCGGCCACTCCAGTGTGGGTGCGGCCGGTGGCCGTAGTACCGGTGGAGCAGCCTGCGGAGGTGTTGTAGTGGCCTATTTTCCGACCAAACCGGCCACGGCCACAAATGCGGAAACGATAGCTATACCGAGAGCCCATTTCGAAATGCGAAGCGCTTGTCGCGCAGTCTCGGCTTGGTTCTGCGCCGCCCCCGCTGCCTGCTCCGTAGCCAGAAGCGCTCGTTCCTCGAGTATCTCCGCTCGCTGGCTGTCGATCCTATCGAGATAGGCACGAGCGTTCTCTAAGCGCCTGTCGCCGAACGTGTGGTGCTCTACGTGCTGCCGGAATTCGTCCTCGCTGTGTTTAGCAATCCACTCGAGAATTTCGGCATCGGTTTCGAAGTTCGCCATGGCTTGCCCCCTGTCGTTCCGAAGGATCGTAGCACGCGAAGGAAGCGAGACGGATGGGGATAGCGGGGTGAGATCAACCAAGCGCAAGAAGCACGTCGATCGCTCGCTCGCCATAGTGCAATGCGGCCTGCTCGGCAGCTGCCTCGGTGAAGTAATCGCTATGGTCCGACGCGGGGCCGTAGATGGCGTCGTCATCGGGCTCGGCTGTGTATCGGATTTCGACTACATACCCCCATTTCTG
>NZ_BAAILO010000198.1:0-18839 GCF_054589115.1 Cupriavidus sp. 8B
CACGACGGTCGTCCTGGGTGTGCTTGCAATCGTTGTTGGCATCGCCTTTGAGAAGCAAAACATTACGTTCATCGTCAGCCTGGTGTTTTCGATCGCGGCAAGTTCCACTTTTCCAGTCTTGCTCCTGTCCATCTACTGGCGAGGCCTTACGACTCGCGGCGCAGTGTGCGGCGGACTCATAGGGCTTGGAACCGCAGTGGGCCTGACGATTCTAAGCCCCACGGTATGGGTGCAGGTGTTAGGCCACCGGACGGCGGTTTACCCCTACGAGTACCCGGCCCTGTTTTCGATGACTGCGGCATTCATCGCGATCTTCGTTTTCTCCATCACGGACCGCTCCACTGCAGCCGAGGCGGAAAGGGATCAATACCAGGATCAGTTGGTATCCAGCGAGCTGGGAGTGGCGCGCGCGGGCTCTGACGTCCGGTAGCTTGACGTAAGTCGCCGGCTGCGCGGCCGTTTAGATCTCCTACCAGGAATTGAGCACGACGAACAGCCGCGCTGATGCAATCCCGGAAACTTTCGTCAGAAGCCAACGATTACCTCGCATCTCAGTAGGCAAATTTCCGTCATGACAGCTTATTTCATCGTTCGGGCAGAAGTCGAAGATCCTGACGCCTTCCAGGCTTATGCATCTCGCTCGCCAGATGTGATTGCGAGGTTTGGGGGGCGTCATATAGCCCGAGGAGGCAAGGTCATTACATTTGAGGGTCCGCAGGAAAACCGGCGCATTGTCGTTGCGGAGTTTCCCGATTTTGAATCGGCTGAGAGATGCTACAGATCGGCGGCGTATCAGGCAATCATCTCTTTTCGTTCGAACTGCGCGATCTTTGAATTCATCCTGGTCGACGGCCAGCCTGACCAGGCCGTCGGTTAGCCAAGCCGAGGCTAGCTGCCACCTCATCCGTTTAATGAGGGAACGGTGCGTTCCGCTACGTGGGGCGCTTAAATTCCAACAACGAATGTCCCGGCCATTACCTTGGATTATCGCCTTGCGTGCCAAGCTCTATCAGATCGCGGCGCAAGCACCTCATTGGTTGTGATTCGCCACGCCCACCCGCCGTGCCGATAGCGGCCTTCACGACCCGAGTGAGGCGCGCTGGCGGCGACGGCGTAGGGGCTTTCTTGGTAGTGTGAAGGCGGCCCCTCGAATCAAAAGCTATTCCGTCTCGCGATGTCTTATTCGTTCCGAGACGTAGTCGGATTTTTGGCCCCCTGTCTAGTGTTCGACATGAATGGGGCCCGACACATGCTCTTACTCAGCCCCCTAGCAACCGCTAGGGCAATAAGGTGGCACCGGAGACAGGGCCACGGAAGGATGTCAGGAAATATGAACAGTCGCGTCATCAGGGCCGACGACGCACGCAGTTGGCCGGAGTGGTTGTCGCCGAGAGTGGCAACTCCAGAGAAATCGAGAATCAGATCCATCAAATCGTGAGAAGGTGATCATGCAAGACGTCTACATGCTCTATGGCGCTCAGATCTCCAACTATACGGCGAAGGTGAGGTCGTACCTCATTTTCAAGGGCATTACGTTTCAGGAGATGGTCGCCTCCAATGCTGTCTATGACAGCTTTCTCGTCCCGCGGATCGGCTATCGCATGATGCCTGTGCTGTGGATGCCGGACGGCAAAATGCTTCAGGACTCGACCGACATTATCGATGAGTTAGAGGCGCGTTTCCCTCGCGTCTCTGTCTACCCCTCCAGCCCGGCTCTGCATTTGGCCAACCTTCTGGTAGAGGCGTACGCTCATGATTGGGTGCGAATTCCAGCCATGTATTACCGGTGGGCGTTTCTTGAGACGAACTACGAGTACTTGAAGGCCGAATTCGGCCGAATGTACGAGCCGATGGCGCAGGCTGGCCAGCAATTGGTCGTGGGCGAAAAAGGGTGTGCCTGGGCTCGCGATCGTTTGCCGTCCTTGGGCGTCGTTCCGGAGACGGCTGCCGAAATAGAGCGATGGACGGAGAATCTTCTCCGCTGGCTCGATGCCCACTTCGAAGATCATGACTACCTCTTCGGCTCCCGGCCTTCGACGTCGGACTTCGCCTTCATGGGGCCGCTATATGCCCACTTCTACCGCGACCTCTATTCCTCAGCCCTGTTGCAGCGGAATTTCCCCAACGTCGTTTGTTGGGTTGAGCGGATGAATCTGCCCGCCAAGGAGCAAGGGGAATACTTCGGCGAGCACGAGGTTCCGGAGACGCTCATACCGGTATTGCAGCATATGTTCGCGGAATACGTTCCGGTCGCCTGCGACACGATCGATCGCGTGGCGGACTGGATCGATGCGAATTATTCCAGCCCTATTCCCCGCCTTCTCGGCACCCAGGATTTCACCATCGGCACGGCCTCCAGTAAGCGCAACGTTTGGACGTGCATTCAGTACATGTTCCAGAGGCCGTTGTTTTACTACCAGCGCGCACCGGAAACGGCAAAGCGTGAGATGGATGTTCTGCTTGCGCGCATTGGTGCGGATGCCAGGCTCGACAAGGTGGTGCGCCATCCCGTTCGGCACCGGAATCATCGGCTGGTGGTGGACAAATAGGCGAGCTCAAATCCAACTGCGTCTAAATCCTCTATCGCGACGAGGACTTCGTAGAGGTCGCTGCGAGCGTCACCGGGGAGCTGCGGCGTCGACGCCATTCTCGACATGGTCGGCGGTGACTACACCGAGCGCAATCTGAGGGCGCTTGCGGTGGAAGGGGAGTCTTATCCCGATCGCCTTTATGGGCGGCGGCCGCGTCACGCTGGTTGCAATGCCGCTGATGCTCAAGCGTCTAACGTTTGCCGGCTCGACGTTGCGCGCCCGGAGCGTTCGAAGGGAAAACGGCCATCGCGTTTGGCCGTTGCTCGAGGCCGGCTCCGGGCGCGATGTCCTTTCCGATTGCCGTACCGGTCGTGCCGGTCGCTGATCCAGCGCCCCGAGACCAAGCTCGTCGCTTCTATAGGGTCTGCGAATGCGTCCGTCGAAATGACAAGTTGTTTTCGAGGGCCGACTTCTTGTCAATTCACGTCTGCTGCGGCCGTCGACCCATCATTTAGCCGGCGCCGCGAGTTCGCAAAGTCGGTGCCGACGAGCCGGGTGGTCAATACCTCATGCTGCAATGAGGTTGGCCTTCGCCACGCAGCCCCAACAGTTGCATTTTTATTCGTGTCATGTATGTCAAACATGACTAAAGTATCGGCACTGGTTTCGACGCGGACCAAGGCACGCGGTGCAACGACGTCAATCAGCAACTGTTAATTTGGAGTGTAGAGTGACTAACTTGACCAATAGAACACCCGATGAGAAAGCTATTCCGTATCAGCATCCTCAGCCGCCGGACATGTCTGCAGACATCGTGCACGCCGGCGTGCTGGACAAATGGCTTGGAGACGACAACTTGTGGGTCCCAACAACGGGAACGGTATCGTTCAAGCCTCTTCTTCTGAGTGCGAGCCAAGGCTATTACGTTAATTTGCTTCGCGTGCGCCAGTCCGGCGTGCTTTCGCGACACCGGCATACGGGTCCTGTGCACGCAATGGTTTTGAAAGGACGCTGGTATTACCTAGAGCACGACTGGGTAGCTGAACAGGGTTCGTACGCGCATGAACCCGCTGGCGAGACTCACACGCTCTTCGTGCCGCATGACGTCGAAGAAATGATCACGTGGTTCCACGTGACGGGTGGCTACACCTATGTTGATCCGCAAGGAGTCGCCGTCGGCTATGAGGACGTGTTCACCAAAATTGAGGCGGCACGCAAGCACTATGAGGCGATCGGTCTCGGCGCCGACTACGTCAAGCGGTTCATCCGCTGAGTTGCGTCAACCTTTTCAGAGAGCTTGATTCGATGCAAAGACAGACATTAGACGTAGCAGGCACCGCGGCAAGTTACCTGACTGCGGGCCAGCAAGGCCCCGTTGTACTGCTGCTTCATGGCACCTACTGGAGCCGTGTGTGGCAACCAGTGATCGATGATCTCGCGGCCGCGGGACTGCGCCCAATCGCAGTGGATTTCCCCGGCTTTGGTCGTTCCGGCGGCGAGCTCGCCGTTACCGACGCGTCGATTCCGGCACTCGCTGACTGGGCGGCGCAATTTCTGCGAGTTCTGGGCGTCACTGGTCCGGTGGGCGTCGCTGGCCATGATATTGGCGGCGGCGTCGCACAGCATATGCTGGTCGATGGCAAGATCCGGGTGAGCCGCCTTGCACTGGTCAACGCGGTTATGTTCGACTCGTGGCCCGTTCCCGGCGTCGCACGTTTCCGTGACCCGGACGTTGCGGCCGCCACCACTACCGAGGATGTTTTGGTGGCACGCCGAAAATCGGTCGTCACAGCGTTGGCCCGCGTCGCGACAGAAGCGGAAATTGCGGAGTATTTGGACCCGTGGGCGGATCCCCGGGTTGCACGCTCGTGGCTCGCCCTCGCGGGTGCGGCGTACAGCCGCTACACGATGGATATTGTCCCAGCGCTGCGCGCGTCCGCGATACCCAAGCTGCTCGTTTGGGGGAAGACGACAGCTTTCAGCGGGTCCATCACGCGGAACGCTTTGTCAAGGAGATTCCGAATTCCTCGCTCATTCGTATCCCTGCGGCGGGACACATCCCGATGGAAAACGACGCGAAAGCCGTTGCACGCGCTTTAACTGAATTCTTTGTCTAACTCCAACGCATCGGGCGCGCGGTCCGGCGAGCGGGAATCGTCGATCCATAAGGTCCTAGTCCTGATCGACGCGTCCCGTCGCCTCTTGACCGAGCCACTAAACCGCTACGCGCGATCCCGTCACACTTGCCGCAGAATCGTATCGATAAGGGCCGACGCAGTCTGCCGGAGGCGCTTTGGGTCGCCGTACGCGCGCTCCATCACGGCGATACCTCGCGTCATCGTCACGATAATGCGAGCAGCCTGACGCGGCGGAATGGCGAGTTGCGCGCGTGCCTCGGGAGTATCGAGTACCTTGACAAAGGCATCTTCCAGGTCATCTAGCATCCTCCTTACCAGTTCCTGTTGGCGTGGGAATTCCGGGGCGGTTTCGACGGCGATCTTTGTCGAAAGGCAACCACGTGCGGGCAAGCCTTGTGTAATCGAATGAATTGCGACGGCGAAAAAATCGATCAGTGCATCCCGCAAGCCGGGCTTGTTGAGCGCCAGCCTCGTTTCGGCAACGAAGCGATCTGCGTAGCGCTCGAATACCTGCACGAAGATCTCTTCCTTGTCGCCATAGGCGTTATATAGCGAGCCGCGTTGCACTCCCGTTGACTTCGCCAGGTCGAGCATCGAGGTAGCCCGGTAGCCTTTGGCCCAGAACACTTCTAGGGCCCGCTCGAACGCATTGTCTTCATCGAATTGCCGAACGCCGGCCATGATTCCCCTCATCGTGGACAAATTTCAGTCTATATTTTACACTGCTGACAAAGATGCACAACCGACGCTCGTGCTGCGCATAGGGTGTTTCGATCCGGTCCGGATCGCCCTGAGGCGTCTAATCGCTACAGTCGATGTTCGGCCGGCCATCGATCGCGCCGTCGCGAATGGCTACCGGTTCAAGCGAGTAAACGACGAAGAGTCGCGGCGGGCACTTTTCCCATCCAACTTTCCCCCGGGCCGAATGAATCGGCCCCCGTATAACTTGAGGAGAAAATATGGCGCGTTCCCTCGATTACACTCCCCCAAAGATCTGGACGTGGTCCGAGCCTAGCGGCGGTGCGTTTGCGAGCACCAATCGGCCTATCGCCGGACCAACGCACGACAAGAAACTGCCTGTCGGCCGGCACCCGCTTCAGCTCTACTCGCAGGGCACGCCGAACGGCGTCAAGGTCACAATCATGCTTGAGGAGTTACTCGCGCTGGGGCATGCTGGCGCCGAGTACGACGCATGGCTAATTAAGATCAGTGACGGCGAGCAGTTCAGCAGCGGCTTCGTCGCACTTAACCCGAACTCGAAGATTCCTGTGTTGCTTGACCAGAGCGGCCAGAAGCCTGTCCGCGTATTTGAGTCTGGTTCGATCCTGCTGTATCTGGCGGAGAAATTCAGCGCGTTCCTTCCCAAGGACATGGCGGCCCGCACTGAGACGCTGAACTGGCTCTTCTGGCAGATGGGTAGCGCTCCATATCTCGGTGGAGGATTTGGCCATTTCTATGCTTATGCACCGACCAAAATCGAATACGCGATCAATCGATTTTCCATGGAGATCAAGCGTCAGATGGATGTGCTCGATCGGCGTCTCTCCGAAACTGAATACCTCGCTGGTAACGAATACACAATTGCCGACATCGCTACCTTTCCTTGGTACGGTAGCCTTGTCAAGGGATGGCAATATGATGCAGCGGAGTTCCTGAGCGTCCGGGACTACAAGAATGTGCTGCGGTGGGCCGATGCCGTCCTGTCACGGCCAGCTGTAAAGCGCGGGCGGATGGTCAACCGCGTTAGAGGCCAGCCGTCCGAGCAATTGCTCGAACGTCACAACGCCAGTGATTTCAACACTAAGACCCAGGACAAGGTTGGGAGCACAGTCGTGAGGACTGGAGGAATGGTTGCTCGGTGACGTTCCAAACCAACGCAGGCAACCTCCGACTTCCGGCAAAAGGTGTATGTAGGCACCAGGTCTCCCCGTTTCGTTACAGTGCGGTGTTGCGGTTCGGGCGCGGCGGCCGCTTCGGTTGCCTGGGACGAATCAGATGGTCGCACTTGACTGAGGAGGAGGGCGATCTCTTGGTGTGATCTCCAGCTTCGAGTCACGGAATGGGCGGGGAATCGATCTCTTCGGAAGCTTAAGAGTCTTCATGTATCGTGTTCGTCAAGGCGGTACCTTGGCGGGAATAGGGGGGGGCGCGGCATGGATCGTCTGGCGGCAATGGAAATATTTGTCAGTGTTGTGGAAACGGGTACGTTTTCGGCAGCCGCGAAGCGAATGGGGCTGGGGCAGCCCGCGATTTCAAGGTCCATTGCCCAACTGGAAGAGCGGCTCAGTGCGAGACTACTGCTGCGATCGACGCGCGGCCTTACGATGACCGACGCAGGTCAACGATACTACGAACATGCGATGCTTGCGATCAAGGAGACCGAGGAGGCAGAGCAAGCTGTCCGGCAAGCGGTTGGCAGCCTATCCGGCAAACTGCGAGTGAGTGCGGCCGTGACGTTCGCGTGTCTGCACGTGCTGCCATCCTTGGATTCCTTCCTTTCGAGTCACCCGCAACTGGGCGTGGATTTTGTGCTCGACGATCGCAATATCGACCTCTTGGAGGAGGGTATGGATGTCGCATTGAGGATGGGCACGCTAACAGACTCGGCAATGACGGCCCGGCGAATTGGACGATGTCCTCGCTACGTCGTTGGCACGCCCGAGTATTTCTCAAGGGCGGGTGTACCAATGACGCCCGCCGATCTAAGTCAACATCAAGCGATCGTGTACCTGCAACGTGGCGGCGGTGAGGCATGGTCGTTCAGCCGTGACGGCGCCGAGACCGCAGTATCGGTGGCGGGGCGAGTCAGAGTGAGCGCGGCTGAAGGTATGCGCACGGCCGTGCTATCGGGGATGGGGCTTGCCGTTGCGTCCCGCTGGATGTTCTCTCCTGAATTAGCCTCGGGAACTGTAGTGGCCGTACTGACGGAATGGACGTTGCCTTCCATCGACCTGTGGGCCGTCTTCCCATCCGGGCGTATGGTGACTGCGAAAGCCCGCGCGTTCGTAGCGTTCGTAGAGGAAACCTTAGCGAAATCGGACAGCGTGGCGCTGCCTCGCAGCTAATTCGGGGCAACGCGCGTGTCCCTTGGCATTTGGGCGGCATCCGGAAGTCGACGGGCGCGCGACGCAGGTAGACCTTCAGTCGTTCGTCGAGCCGGAACACGGCGGCCTCCCGAGCATCTGGAGGATGGTTGCCAGGGCCTCAAGACTCGTCTGGCCCCGTTCCAAGGCAATTTCGTTGGGCAGGCGTGCGTCCAGCGACTGCATATCGTGGCCGGTTTGGCCGAAGCAAGCGTCGGCGCGTTTTGGGGCACCGTGAAAGCGGCGCCGCTTTCTGCGCGTAAGCCAAGCCTTCATAGCTAACTGGCTTGACGTGTCCGGAGACGATTGCATATGGCACCGATCCAATCAGCTGCTTGCTGTCCCGAGTCGTCTCCTGCACATGCATGGCCGCACACTGTCTGTTCATCGGATAACAGGATAACAAGGTCTTGCGGGTATCAGCTTGAGACATTCACCGACCGGACGTATGCAGCGGATCAAATGCCATTGACGTCGGTTTTGGCCTTCGCACATTTCGGCCCGTCGAAAAATGGGTCGCGCGACCGGGTATTCGCTCTACTCGCGCGCCTGCAATGCGTAGCGAAACGGCCAAGCGCTCACCATGAGAGGCGGACCTTGGCGCGCCTCGTTCCGGGTGTCGTCGTTAGAGGCAGAAAAGTTTTGGTGTTGGTGGATAGCTGTATGCCACCAAACTGCTATCCGACAGCTCGCCAATGCGCACGGCCACATTGATCCTAGCTCGGCGAGGTCGATGAAGCCGTCGTGCAGCCGTAGGTCGATCTTTGCGTTACGGTGTTTAGCCAAGAACGCCTGCGCGATCGGCATCAGCTTGCGCCGGCCGAAGCCGACTGACGTGGCGACGCGCAGCCAACCCGACAGTTAATGTTTCCTGGAGCGCCGTGTACCCTCGGTCTCGGCGATCTCTGCCACCAATCGGCGTCAAGAGCTTGACGCCGAGGTCGGCCTCGAGCGCAGCCACCTACTTGCTGATGGCACCTTGCATCACGTTAGCCTCGTGCGCAACCGCTGAAAAGCTCCCTGCTTCTGCGACACTGACGAATGTCTGCATTGCCTGCAACTTGTCCATATTTATTCCTCGTCGGAATTATAGATATGAGCGCACCCCATCTTAATCTCCCCTTCGGAATCAGGCATAGTTCTACCAGACACGTCGCTGCGCTGGAAAGGCGGAGCGATTGAAGCGCGAGTCACCGTGAACGAGTTCGTCGTGCAGGTACTTAGCACCGCGCCGCTCTGCCCGAAGAAATCGGGCAGAGCGTTGTGTTAGACGATTGCGACGGGTCGCGCTATCTGATAGGCCGCATTTACCTCGCGCAATCAACCGGTTTACCCACCCTATCCTGAAAAGGAGGTCAATCATGACCCAAATCAACGTACCGACCCGCGAAGAAGTGTCCCCAGCCAACCAGGCAATCTTCGATAATCTCAAGAACGCGCTTGGTATGGTGCCGAATCTGTATGCAACGCTTGCTCACTCGGAGCATGCGCTCGGCAACTACTTGGCGTTTCAGAATGGCAGCAGCAGTATCACGGGTAAGGCTCGCGAAGTAGTGAACCTGGTCGTTAGCCAGGTCAACAAATGCGAGTACTGCCTTGCGGCACATACGGCCCTCGGCAAGATGAATGGCTTCACGGACGAGCAAATCCTCGAAATTCGCGTGGGCTCCGCGAGCTTCGACAAAAAGCTGGACGCGCTGGCGCGACTGACCCGCAATATTGCAGAAAACCGCGGCCAAGCCGCGCCTGCACTCGTGGACGCGTTCTTCGCAGCCGGCTGGAACAAGGCGAACCTCGTGGATGCCATTGTCGTCGTCGGCGACAAGACCGTAACGAACTATCTGCACGCCACCACGCAAGTGCCGGTGGACTTCCCGGCCGCTCCGAAGCTGCCGATGGCGTCGTAAAGCGCCAAGAGCAAATGACCTCTCTCCGAAGAGAGAGGTCAAAAACCCCCAGTTCAGGACATGTGCTTCGCCCAGGTTTCTGGGTCCGGTCTTCCTGCTCGCGAGCCATAGGGGAAAGCTCCTGTGTCAACTCCCCAGCGCACGCCACGATGTCGAGTGCGGGCACGCCGGTGTTTGGCTTCCTCTCCTGGATTCCCTCGACGCGTTTGCGAAATGTCCGGGGCGTTCTGAAAGGTCTGGGCTTCCGCTAAATTGAGATGTCAGTCCGGGCGTGCCTTTTGTGCGGGGTGGCAGTCTTTCTTGGGTGCTCCGTAGGGCAGTGTTGCTGGCCTGAAGCGACTGAACTGGAAGCAGGGTGGGGCCGTCAGATCCCGCCATCGCGCGCTCCAGATCCAGCCGGTTGCGAACCGGTGCGGCTGCACCGGCGTGTCCTTGCGCCGCACATGTTCGGGCAGGTCTATCGCGACCGACGGCGGCGTGCCGCGCGCAGCGCTCCAGCGCGGCGCGCACGGCGTTCGTGTGCGGCACGCCGGCAGCAAGCGCGTCTCCGACCGCAGCCTGTAACTCGGGCACGCCATAGCGTTGGAGATCCGCATCGAGCAACAACTGCGAGGGTTGCAGAGGGAGCGCAGCCTGGTTCGATCATTCTTCGAGGCCCCTTCTGTCGCATATACTTGGGACTGCTGAGTAACGCTTCTCAACATCACCTGCGTCGTGCGGCCAACAATACCTGGTGGCGCGCCTAAAGGGCGACGCAGCGGCGTCGGCCCACATCGACCTCGGCCTGACCTTTGTCAGCGGAGGGGTGGCTCCCTTGCTGTTTAGCAGCGTGGCATTGCCCGGGATCACGACTAGGTCCATGCCAGAGCGGGAGTCGTATTAGCGGTCGGCGCCGGTCGTCGTTGGCACGCGCGGGGCGATAAAGTCGATGACCTCTACAGGCCGCATCAGTTTGCCCGTGGCGTCGTCGACATAGACCAGCAGCGTGCAGGCGGCGCAAGTCGCGGATACCTACGATCAACTGAAAACGTACGGGCCTCCTCAGGATCTTTGCGGCGCACCACGATTCCCAGTTGTCGCGGGGTAGGATGACTACTCCGCGCTTTTCAATTACCTGGTTTGTGAAAACGTCGCATGAGCGAGTGGTTGTCGGCGTTTAATGTCGGCATGGTGAACGACATGGTGCCGTCTGGCCATGCGCGCCACAGGCCTGCGATCGCAAACGGCTCGCTCCCAGGCAGGCGTTCCAGTACACGATGAATGTGGCGTAAAAGACTCTCATGCCCGGTTTGAGGCGGCCAACATGGTCCCAGAACGCGGGCCATAGCTGTTATTCCGCTCGGGCATAACAATTAGTCCAAGGTGCGTACTTCCAAGGTGACCGGCCCGTGGTTTAGCCTCCCTCACCGGATCCAGTAGATGTGCCATGCAGGGGTGAGTGTGATGAGCGAGAGCGCAGATTGGCAGCAACGGATATCGACCGTTTTGGCATTGCCATTGAACGTCTATATCGGGCTTGCGTGGGAGGGCAGCGAGGGCGGGGTGGCACGTACGAGCTTCGTCGTGAAGCAAGAGCACCTGGCGTTGGGCAGTCTACATGCGGCCATGTTGTACGCCGCTATGGAGGCAACATGCCTTTTTGCACTGTCACCGGCAATGGGCAAAGAGGACCACGCGGTCACGCACGACTTTCACGCGTCCGTCATGCGCAAAATCGGCCTTGGCGATACATGTGAAATTGAGGCCAGAGTGGTCAAGCACGGAAGGTCGTTGGCATTTGTCGATGCAAGCGCTACAGCTGCAGGCAAGTTGGTGGCGGCGGCCAGGGTGACAAAGTCGATAGTCTGAGGAGATGGTCCGGGCTCTGTGCCTGCCCCACCAACCGGGTATTGGGAAGCATGATGGACAAAATGACCGCAATGGAAACGCTGGTCGCTGTCATCGAAGCCGGGTCGTTCTCTGGCGCAGCGCGCGTTCTTAAAATTAAACAGCCGGCGATTTCGAAAGCCGTGGCGCAGCTAGAGAAGCGTCTGGGTGTACGCCTGCTGCTGAGGTCCACTAGAGGGCTGTCGCCTACAGAGGCGGGGGTGAGCTACTACGAGCACGCCAAGCGCTCGATAGAGGCTGCGGCTGAGGCAGAGCAAGCTGCTCAAGGATCGGGTGGAACTCTCTCGGGGCGCATTCGCGTGAGCGCTGCGGTTACTTTCGCGCGCATGCATGTGATCCCACATCTAAAGAGGTTTCTGTCTGCGCATCCGCAGCTCTCCATCGACGTTCTTCTTGACGATGGCAATCTAGACTTGACCTCAAACGGCATCGATGTTGCCTTGAGAATGGGCGCCCTAGGCGACTCAACGATGACCGCCCGGCGCGTCGCGCGCAGCGACCGAGTCGTAGTTGGCAGTCCGCGCTATTTTGAGACCGCCGGCGTTCCTGCGCAGCCTGCTGATCTAGCAGGCCATCAGGCGATAGTCTATGACAGGCAGGGTGGCGGGGCAGCATGGACATTCCGCCGCGGCAGCACGGAGGCCTCTGTCGAAGTCTCGGGACTCATCCGCGTCACTGCCGCAGAAGGGGTACGCGCTGCAGTTCTCGCTGACCTAGGCGTAGCGGTCGCCTCCAGGTGGATGTTCGCGGAGGAGATCGAGCGTGGCGAGGTGTTACGCGTGCTCGACGATTGGGAGCTACCCTCCATTGACCTTTGGGCCCTGTTTCCCACCGGAAGAATGCCGAGCGCAAAGGCAAAGGAGTTCGTGTCTTTCGTGGAGCGACTGCTGGATGGCTCGCAAAAGACCTAGCCTTATAGGTCGCAGGCTTGTGGCAACGACAGGCCGCAACATCGTCTGGCTCATCGTCGGGCAAAAGTCGCCGCCCGAAAGACGCGAGCGTCCCACTTGCCGAGTACAGAGAGGTCCGCCGAAGGTCCTGGCGACGCAGCGGCAGTTTCGGAAACCGTGCCGGTTGATCACATAGGTACCGTGTCAGACAGATTCGGAATCGCCCAACAGGCTGTCGCTCTGCCAGGAGGATAGCTTGTTCGTTGGCGTGGACGCCACTACTGGTGTGTCACCTGCATTCCAGCCACGGAGAGTCGACGCCGCGAAACCACCGCCTCCAATGATGAGCACAGCGATTGAGGCCACGCATTTGGCGAGCTTGCTGCTAATCATCGTCGATACGTTTCCTCAGACCTCATCGCTCCCCGGTCTTCGCTCTTGCCCGAGCATGCGCTCGGTCTCCGGACCGGGGCTGAGCACTCAGGCGCGGTGCGCGGCCGTGGCAATCCGTAGCAATGCTGGAGAGTCGTCATGTCAAATTCACTCAACTTGTCCGAGCAATCCCTGCATCGACCGTCGAACGCCCTGCTCGCTGCAGCATCGTCCGAGAACTAGAGCGATTGCTATGATCGCCCCTGCGCCCCAGCCGATGTATGATAGCCCAACGGCGTCAATTCAGTCGGCCACGCACAATTGCACCCATTCCAATGCCTGTGTTGAACACTGATACGTTCAGTGATGCCGCGATGTCCTCGTATCCCACCGGAGCGGCCTTAATTACTCGGACGTGGTTGGCCACGAAGCTAGCTGCATGAGCTGCACCCCAGAGCACAAGGACAATCCCGCCACTAAAGGGGCTTGCGATTGCAGATGCGGAAGCTGCCATCGCGCCGCCGACCACCGCAGCTGCTGCAAGTGAGGCGCGCATCGGACTCTCGTCGAGCAAACGCCCGGGGAAGGAATTGCCGATGATCCCGGCCGCTCCGAAGCCGATCAGAGCTCAGCCCACCGTGGAAGGATCATATTTCCCAATGCGTTCCATCGAATCGGCCAGGTAGGTATATGCCGTGAACATTGCCGTGAGCACCAGGAAGGAAAGGAGCAGATGCGCCAGAAATGTGCGTTGGCGTAGCAGCATCATTGGGGATCTCGCCACAGGCGGCGCTTCCAGGCCGGACCTCGGGAAAACCAGTCAGATGGTTAGGGCCGTCGCTAAGAAAACTGCACCTGCAGCGGCAAGCGCAGCTCGCCGCGCTTGCCATGAGCGTCGTGACGGGGACCCCGCAAACACACGCGACCGGGATCCCTGCGAAGACTGTTGCAATGCACGGCCTGCACGTTCGGGGCCCGCAATTCCGGCCGCCGTCGAGCTCGCCATGCTCCAGAAGACGGTCAAGGCAAGCGCGGACACGATCCGGCCGACTGCAAGTGACGGGTAATTCGGTGCTAGGGCTGCTATGGCATTGCGGACGGCCGATACGACAAGAATTCCTGTGAAGAGCATGCGGCGGTTCGCACGGGCAAATGCGATGGTAAGAAATGGCCCGGCTGCAGCCACCGTGAACGCAAAGGCGGTGACCAGCAGCCCAACTTGCGGGATCGGCACACTGAGGTCTCAAGCAATCAGCGGAAGTGCGCCGACGATATTGAACTCAGTGGTAATCATGGCAAAGGCGGCCGCTGCGAGCGATCATATTGCAAACCGCATGTCGAACTCCGAACAGAACGTTGGCTGAACTGCCCGGGTTTGAACGGTGCAGCAGCCGGCCTCCACCAAGCCTTCGCAATGGCGCGCTGTCAACTACATCGCTCGCCGCCGGGATTCCCGGGTGCGACACCGCAGTAACACAAATGCAGCTTGGTTTATGGCTTTGCTCGTGAGCAGCATCGGCGCGGAAATCACTGTCGCGCCGATAAGGCTAACAATCGATTCCCTCTCAGGGTAGATACCGCGCAGGACTAAAAGTTATTCCTGACTGGAATGGAGAAATTGAACCGTTGTGCCCTAGTATTCGAGCCAAGGGCTATCTCGGTGTTGATTAGCCCTTTTCTGTCCCGAGGGATTTTCGCAGTCGATTCGGCAGATGTCGACGCGTGGTGTGTGAGAAGTGGAGTATTCGACATGACGGATGGCAGGATTCGAACGGCCCTGGTGACAAATGCGATCGACTATGCGGGGCCTCCAGCAGTATCGGCGTTACTCGCAGCCGGCTTCACGGTGCTCGTGCACGACACTCATTTTGAGGACGCTGAACGTTGGCTGGTTTTTCGGGAGCAGAATCCCGGCGCGATATGGATACAGGAGACGGATCCACAACTGTTAGTCAAGTCGGCGTGGGAGGTGACGGGGCGAGTTGACGCGATCGTCAGCAACGATCATTTCCCGGCCCATCAAACGTCCACTGTGGCTACGTCGCTCCAGTTCTTTCGCGATACACTCGAGGCGCTGGTGGTCGATCCGTTCTCGCTGCTTCAGGCAGCGGCCCCAATGCTGAAGAGGCAGGGCGGCGGCAATGTGGTCTTCGTAACCTCTTGCCGTACGCGGGCGCCGATAGCCGGAGCTGTCGTCGCAGATGCTGCGCGTGCCGCTGCCAACGCAATGGTCAAGTCGCTGGCTGTGGAGTTTGCAGCAGACGGTGTTGCGATAAACGCCGTGGCTCCCAATTTTCTCTATAGCGAAGCCTACTATCCCAAGTCGGTCTTCTTGGAAAGCACACGAGGGCTCCAGTATGTGCTTGACCATGTGCCTGCACAAAGGTTGGGAAAACCAGAAGAGATCGGGGAGCTAATCTCATTCCTAGCAGCGACTAGCGCCAAATTTCTGACGGGAGCCGTGATTGATTTTTCCGGAGGGTGGCCGTCAATGGCTCCGCGGCCAATCGAGTAGAAGTCGATGTAGATGATACTGGGGACGCCTGAGCCGCCCCGCTCCGCGGGCAGCCGAAACCCTGTATAGGATGATGCGCGTGGAGGCTAGCGCGCGACAGCAGGTTCCAAGTTATGTTATCGAGAAAATTTGTAAAGTCGGGAGAATTCTTCCGTTCCTTCAGCTCTGTGGCTGCGGTCCGATGGTCCGAGGACAAGATCAGAGATTCGTTGCGAAGCACCTTGGCAGAGCGGCCGTCAGCGGATCCTGTGTGGGTATTTGCGTACGGATCGCTAATATGGAATCCGCTGATGAGATTCGAGGAGAGAAGGCGCGCCTCGCTTGTAGGCTACCGGCGGAGCTTCTGCCTTAGCACAGTCTTGGGTCGGGGCGACGCAAAAACGCCCGGTCGGATGCTCTCGCTTGAGCCAGGCGGGACAACCGAGGGGGTCGGTTATCGGCTTAATAATGAATGCCTGGCCGAGGAGCTTGAGCTCCTATGGGTACGCGAAATGATCACCGGCGCCTATGTGCCAAAATGGGTGCAGTTGACGTTGGATGCCGAAGAAAGCGTCTGGGCGCTGACATTCGTGGCCAACCCTTCACACGCTTTCTATGCTGCGGATGCGAATCCGGTGACTGTAGGCCAGCTTGCTGCGGTGGCTGGGGGGGGTCTGGGATCAAATGCTGCGTATGTCTTGGATCTGCAGGATGCGCTGCTCGCCTGCGGAATTGTCGATCCCTATGTGAATGACGTCGCTGATGCCATGGGAGCTGCTAGCCGGCTGCGCGCTGCACATGTGGCCGAGGGCAAGTGAACTGGAATCGAGTGTCACGGCGCGTGAGCGACCCAATGCGGAAGTTTAGGCATTCGTCCAAGTGTCTGCGAGGGGCTAGTTTGCCGCCGTGCCACGTTAAGGGCTCGCGCGGGATCTCCGCAGGACCGGCAAAACGTCTGTGGGTTCTGGGCGAACCGTGTAGTCCGGGTTCACCTCCGAGTAGAGAATCCTACCATCTCGGTTTATAACGTATCGCGCCGGCATCGGGAGGGTCCAGCGCGAGTCGTTGTTAGGTGCCGGTAGATTGATTCCGAACCTCGAATACAGTTCGATCAACTCAGAGGGCAAGTCGTGGCGGACTCCGAAGGCCGCAGCGATCCTGCCTTGGGCGTCGGATAGCATCGGAAAGCTTATATTCCAATCCCGAGCAGATTTGCGGCGGTTGGCGGGTGTTTGGGGAGAGATGGCAACAAGACTTGCTCCCTCGACCTTGAACGAGGGGAACGCCTCTTCGAGTGCGGGCAGCTCGATGTTGCAGTAAGGGCACCACACACCGCGACAGAAGCAGACTACCGAGGGGCCTTCCTTGAGGAGCTTGGAGGACGACACCATCTGTCCATTCCCATCCTCCAGTTCGAACGCTGGCGCAACATCTCCGGCTTTCAAAGCGCGTTCCGCAAGCCATGAAGCAATCAGTTCATTTGTCGCCTTAACCATGACCACGTGAACCACCGGAGGGGCGAAGCACGGTGCTTTGCCAGCGCGAAAATCCGCTTTGAAAGCGTCGAGCTTATCTTGCAGTGTCATATTGCCCTCCTATCGGGTCTATCGCTGAGTCGCGCCCTTTACGAGGAGTCGTCCCGGAATTGATGCGCGATGGATAGACCCGGCGCGGTAATAACTGTCATGCGCCGGAGGAATAGCCCCTCAGTTTTTGGTGGGAAAATAGGCCCGTGGCATGCCTGCGAGCAGCTGTGGTTCTTTGCGCCGTGATCATTCCCGGTTGGAATAACTCATATGTTAATTCGGGTACTACCAGGGGAAGCTGGTGGCCACTAGGATGAACTCTGGATAGGACTCCTGACCAGGCCCCGGTCGCCATGGACAAATTTCTTTCGATGAGAGCGTTTACGAGGATTGTGGATCACGGGAGTTTTTCCGTGGCTGCGGGAACGCTCGGCATACCCAAGGCCACTTTGACCCGGATGATCCAGCATTTGGAAGGTGAGCTAGGGACAAAGCTGTTGCATCGCTCGACTCGGCGTATCGATGCTACGTCTGCAGGCGCGAGTTACTACACACGTTGCGCCAAAATTCTTGCGGATGTGGAGGACGCTGAGTGCTCTGTTGCGCGGGAGGGCTCGGTGCCGAGCGGAACCCTTCGGGTAGTCGCAACGGCGGCGATTGCAAAGACGTTGCTGGTAAAGAGGTTACGCGAGTTCTTCCAGAAATACCCTGACCTGAAGGTGGAGCTTTCTGTTAGCGAACGTCATGTCGACCTGCGCCGGGAAGGTGTCGATGTAATGCTGCGCGTCGGTGAACCTCATGATGACACATTGGTCGCGAAGCCCGTTGGGCGCCTTGAGACCGGCTACTTCGCGTCTCCCGATTATTTGGATCGCTTCGGGGAGCCTTGCGCTCCGCATGAGCTGTGTTGTCACCTCACGATCAACTACATCGCGGACCGCTCGGATTTCATGAGTAAAAGGCGAGCTGCAAGTGAGGGGCAGGAAGCCGACCAGTTCCAGGGCTCGGCGGTGGCGACCGACAGCCTGGATGTCCAGGTAGCGTTTGCCGTGGAGGGTTACGGTATTGCACGTCTGCCCCTGGCGCTTATAGAGCCGCTAGTGGAGGAAAATAAGCTCAGAAGGGTACTTCAGGGCTGGGATGAAGAGGCGCTACCTCTGACCGCCATGTACCTGCCGCAGGGGCACATCCCCCCGAAAGCGCGTGTGTTTGTTGACTGGTGTTCGGAGATCCTGGCGGAGCACAGGACACTAGCGCTCCGCCGTCACACCGACGACCTGCTTGTTGCTGCATAGAGGCGGTCCCAGAAGGGTATGTCGATCCGCCAGCGTGCTAGGACCACACGACTCTTCTGGGGCGCTCGCGAATCGTGCGATGACGGCGACCGGATCTGTCATCGACTTTCCAAGCTACCACTTTGGCGAACGAGACGGGGCTTTCGCGCAGTCCCCCTATTGGTTCCTCCTAAGAGCCACCCCTTTCAAGGTGATCAAACGATCAAACGACACGTCCGACCATGATGACGCGTGCGGTAGAGGCATGCCGCCGTGCCATACAGCCTGCAACATAACCCTTCTTCTTGGGCGCTTTTGGTCCCCGCGTATGCTTGCGCATCGCGCGGGGATCAACGTGTGCCGCTATTTTTAGCAGCGTCCGGCCAAGCTGGGCCGGCGTGAGTGAGTCGTAGGCCTGCCACACCTCGGGCGGCACCGCGATCATCATGCCGGCATACGTCGCCCGGATTTCGCTGGCGAGGTAATACGGTGAGAGCTCAATATCACTGGTATCCAGTTCATGGCGGATTCTCACCGCAGTCGCAATCACGCTCAGCACGTTATACGCCAGCGCCGCCACGCCGAAGGCCAGCAGCGCCGCGCGCGGTTGACTCAACGAACGGATTTCACTGTTGAGTACCGATCCGAGCCGCTGAAACAGATTCTCTGTGCTCCAGCGCTGCCGGTACAGGCGCGCGATTTCCTGGGCCGTGAGTTGTGAGGCCGGGGCATTGGTC
>NZ_BAAILO010000199.1:0-452 GCF_054589115.1 Cupriavidus sp. 8B
CGGAGCCATGGTCAGGCTACTAGGGCACCGCCAAACGAAAGGGGCGGAAACATCGATGCCTGGACCTACCGTCACCGCGCCACATCTCTACTCTACTAAGCTCAAATGTCCGAGTTTGGCCCGCGTAAGCTTGACGGCTTCCAGCGCCACGGAGCCCGTCATGCCAGCAGGAGCCATTACCATGACGATGCGGCAGATTGACCGGCTCAAGGTCATCCAGGCACTGGCCGACGCCTACCTAAAGACCGGGGTTGCGGCATCCAGACTGGGACTGACCCCTCGCCAGACCTTGCGCCTGCTGCGCCGGTACCAACAGGACGGCGCCGCCGACTTGCTCAATCGCCACCAGGGTCAACTGGCCAACAACCGGACACCGCCGGGCCTTGCGGCGCGGGCGCTCGGCCTGATCCGCGACAACTATGCCGACTTCGGTCCAACCCTGGCCTGCGAGA
>NZ_BAAILO010000200.1:0-257 GCF_054589115.1 Cupriavidus sp. 8B
TCCCTGTGGATAACTCCGCTGGAATCCCGCTATATACAATATTGGGCAGTAAACGCCCCTTGCAACAGCGAACCCCAAGATACCAACTGTGCCTGGGAACACTGTAGCGGCTAAGCGGTAATGTCTGCTTTTGGCTAAGCTCAAATGTCCGAGTTTGGCCCGCGTAAGCTTGACGGCTTCCAGCGCCACGGAGCCCGTCATGCCAGCAGGAGCCATTACCATGACGATGCGGCAGATTGACCGGCTCAAGGTCATCC
>NZ_BAAILO010000201.1:0-55132 GCF_054589115.1 Cupriavidus sp. 8B
CGGTGTACCTGAACCCGGAGCGAGCGCAGCAAAACGCAGAGAATTACAAGCAAGCAGCGTAACGGCTGAGACGACAACTACCTTGACACACGCCGCTCGTAAAGAAAAGTAACCAAAAGAAAGCGATCCTTGCAGGAGGCTGGCTTGTTGGGGTTACGTAGCCCGGTGGTTTCGTCGTCAGGCCCCGGGTTTTAATTCACTCGTGCCGTTACCGGTTTAGATCACCACGACCCTGCCAATGCCCAGAGATTCGTGGTGGTCCCCCCGGTAGCGGTCACCACTTGCTTCAAGCCGTCTGTCGCTCGCGGTGCGGGCGGCCACGAAGTTGCAGGCGTCCCGTTTTCGTCGTGGGCGCGGTGGCACCGAGGAATAGTTTTGAGGGATTCACCACCGCGCCCACCCCACCACGAAACCATCACGGCGTGATATATCGTGATGCTCCGATCCGGTACCGGCAGAGGGGCGAATGGGCAGGGATGCTGCTACCGGGGGCCTCACCACGAAACCAGCGTCGTTAAAAGGATCGTGGCCATTTAAACCGGTAACGGCACGAGTTAATTAAAACCCGGGGCCTGACGACGAAACCATTGGGATTCCCAATGACGCCACGCCAGCCTCCTGCAAGGATCGCTTTCTTTTGGTTACTTTTCTTTACGAGTAAAGAAAAGTGACATCTCACACGTTCTAAAACGGCAACACCGCCCAGCCGCGACAGCAGCTAGAAGCATCAAAACCCCGCCCACAAGAGACACCCCCGCGTCAGCGGGGCTACAAGCAATACACATCGCACACTTCCCCCAACCTACAATTCCTGCTCCAAGCTCAACAGCCTTCGCGAACGAGTCAGCGGAACGGGACACTAGGGCTTGACGGTGGCCGGCCCGCCCTTCTCACTCATGCCACCCGTTGCAGTCGCCCCGCCCGCGCGCAGCATGTCGATGACGAGCTGCATGGCGGGCGTGGGCGGGCGGCTCTTGCGCAGCACCAGCCCGTAAGGCGCGAGCCGGCCGTGCAAGGCGACCGGCAGCGTGGCGAGCATGTTCAAGTCCTCGTAGTAACGGGCCACCGAAGTGGGCAACACCGCCAGCATGTCGGACTCGCGCAGCACCGACAGCGTGGTGAGGATCGACGAGGTCTCCACGGTGCTCACCGGCGGCGGCACGCGGTTCTCGCGGAAGGTCTGGTCGATGATCTGGCGCATCGGGCTGGGATGCGGCTGGATGATCCACGCGTACTCCGTCAGCGCGGCCAGCTTCAGCTTGCCGCGCTCCGCCGCCGGATGCCCCACGCGGGTGACGATCGACAGCGCCTCTTCCCCCAGCGTCTCGAACGACAACTCCTGCGCCGGCCAGCCGTCGGGAATGCGGCCCAGCACGATATCGATCTGGTCCTGCTGCAGCGCGTGCACCAGCACGTCGCTGGTATCGATCTGCACGATGATGTGCAAGCGCGGATGCGCTTGCTTGAGCTTGACGATCACGTGGGTGAGCAGGTCCGGCGCCGGCGCCATCACCGCGCCCACGCGCACCTTGCCCACGTCGCCGGCCTGGATCGCGACGAGTTCCTCGCGCAGTTCATCCATGTCGGCAAAGACCACCCGGGCGTAACGCATCACCGCCTTGCCCGACACCGTCGGGTCCAGCCCACGCGCGTGGCGCGTAAAAAGCGATACGCCGAGCACGTCTTCCAGTTCCTGCAAGGACTTGGTGGCGGCCGGCTGGGTCAGGGCCAGCCCTTCGGCCGCCTGGCGCAGCGAGGGCGACTCCGATAGCGCCAGCATCAGTTGCAGGTGCCGCATGCGCAGGCGCTTGCGGATGGATGCGCTGGATGGGATGGTCACCGCGATAATCTCCGAGAATAGGCGGATGGCAATATCCGCTTTTTTGCTTATCGCGGATTCTCGCACAGGGCGGGCGGCAGCCAGAACGATTTGCCGCGCCAGGCGCCTGCAGCACTTCCCGCAGCCTGCCGCGCCGGGCCCAAGGCGCGTTCGGGGCTGTTTCGCTGCATTTCAACGCATTTGACGTCAGATTCCGGTCGTGCCGAGGGCATTTCGGGCATACTGGACGACTCCCTCCTATTGCGAAGCCGCCGTTGTGGCTTCCCCCCTCGATGCCCGGCTACCAAACCAAGCAAGAGAGCATCGCCGTGACGGGCGTCGCCGACCTGGTCATTCGCTCGTTGCTGGACAAGCAGCAGTACTCCGATCCCCTCGGCGAGGCCGAACGCATGGGCATTTCTTCCGCCATGTGGCCGCTGTTCGGGCTGCTGTGGCCGTCCGGCGCGCACCTGGCAGCGCGCATGGCGCTGCGGCCGGTGGACGCCACCGAGCGGGTGCTGGAAATCGGCTGCGGGCTGGGGCTGGCCAGCCTGGTGGGGCACCGCCGGGGCGCCGATGTGACCGCCAGCGACTGCCATCCGATGGCCGCCGCCTTCCTTGCGGAGAACGTACGCTTGAATGGCCTGGCGCCGATGAAGTACCGGCACGGGCACTGGAGCGCCGCGGAACATGAGCACGACGCCCCCGAAGGCGCCAGCCTGGCCCCCGCCGACGTCCACGGACACTTCGACCTGATCATCGGCAGCGACCTGCTCTATGAGCGCGACGCCAACGCCAACCTCGCCCACTTTATCGGGCGCCACGCCAGCCCCACGGTCGAGATCTGGATCATCGATCCCGACCGCGGCAACCGGCCCGCCTTCAACCGGCAGATGGCCGAGCAGGGTTTCGCGATGCGCGAGGAAAAACTCGACCGCGTGGCCGCGCCCGGCATCGATGCCTACAAGGGCCGCCTTCTGGTCTACCGCTGGGCCATGGCACTGCCGCCGACGCCTGGCCTGCCCCTGCAGTAGGTCCGCAACGCCCCGCACAAGGTTCCGATAGTCACGCCTCTCGCACACCACTGGCGTCCAGCGCTTCGCGCACGGCTTCAATCCCGTCGGCATCGAGGTCGCGCAGCGGATGCCGCACATGGCCACCGCGCCAGCCGCGCAGATTCATGGCAGCCTTGGTGGACTGAGGCTGGCCCAGTCTGCGGGCGACCTCCCGCATCGGGTACCAGCGGCGGTGCAGGCCGCCGGCGTCCGTGGCGTTGCCAATGCGCACCGCATCGTAGGTAGCCTTGACCAACTCAGGCAGCGCGCAACTGTTGGTCGAGCTGACGCCGTCGAAACCGAGCACCAGGGGCCCAAGCATGACGAGGTCGGAAGCGGCCAGTACGCGAATGCGGCCGCTGACGCGCCCGACAAGCTGATCGACCGTGGTCGGATTGAGATCCCCCTGCTTGAGTGCGACCACTTGCGGCACATCACACAGGCGCTCAATCAGCGGCACTGATAGCGTGATACCGACGCCCGGCGCGTTATAGATCATCACGCCGGTCCTGGACAGCGGTGCCACCTCTTCAAAAAACCCCACGATCTGGTTATCGGTGACTTCCGACACGAACGGCGGCATCAGCATGGGCAATCCGCCCAGTTCGCCAGCCAGCGAGGTCAGCGCCTTCACCACGCGAACGTCGGCATGCGCGGTGCATAGCAGCACGGGCACGCGATCGTTCACCACGTCCATGGCGTGGCGGAAGAGCGCTGCGCGCTCGGCGGTATCCATGGCCGGGAATTCGCCGTAGGTGCCGCCAATCAGGAGGCCGTCGTAGCCCAGGCCCAGCATGCGCTCGATGTTCTCCGTCAGCGCAGGGAAGTCCAGGCTGCCATCCGCCGCGAAGGGCGTCACTGCGATATTGAACAGGCCGCGGGCGCGGGCCAGCGATTCATCTTGAGATTTCATAATGCCTCGGGTCAACCTTGTTACGTTTGCGGTGGGGAAAAGGTAAGCGGGCCGAGCTGGGAATCGGCTGGAATACGAACAGGATCAGAAATCGAGCTGGCTAATCGGGCGAATGCGCACGCCATCGCCTTCCAGCGCAGCGCGCACCGCCCTGGCAATGGCAACCCCCTGCGGATTGTCGCCATGCACGCAGATGGTGTGGACCCGCATGTCGACCTTGCGGCCGCCAACCGTATGAATCGCCTGCTCCCGAACCATCTGCAAGGCACGCGCGGCCGCAACGGCCGGGTCGTGAATGACCGCGCCCGGCTGGTTCCGCGGCAGCGTCAGGCCGTTGTCGCCATAGAGCCGGTCAGCAAAGACCTCGCAGGCCATGCGGATGCCGCCGCGCCGCGCCGCACGCTCGGTTTCATTGTGCGGCGTGCAGACCAGCACGAGATCCCGGTCAAGGGCGCGCATGGCGCCGATGAGTGCGTCGGATAGCTCAGGGCTTTCGAAGGCCATCGTGGCGAGGGCGCCATGGAGCTTGACGTGCGTCACGCGATGGCCCACGGCCTGCGCCATCCCCTGCAGCGCGGCAATCTGGTAGATCAGCATCTTCTCGATGCCGGCGGGACTGTCCCCGACGATCTTGCGCCGGCCAAAACCGTACAGATCGTTAAAGCCAGGGTGCGCACCAACATCGACGCCTCGCGACAGTGCCTGGGCCGCGGTCTGGTGCATGACGACGGGATCGCCGCCATGAAAGCCGCAGGCCACGTTGGCCGACGTGACGATGGCCAGCATGGCGCCGTCGTCCCCTATTTCATAAGGGCCGAAGCTCTCGCCCAGGTCTGAATTCAGATCGACTTCCTGCACTTTCATTCTCCGAAACGCCACTCGGCGCCGCTTGGTATACCACTGGCACGCAAAATGCATGCCATTTGCCGGGCAGCAGAATCCTGATGGCCGCATCCCCAAAATCGGGCGTTTCAACTGGAGAAAGCATGACAAGCAAGTTGCAGAAAATGGTTAGTACCGTGGCGGCTGCCGCGGCCTTGCTGGCAGGTGCAGCCCACGCAGCGGAGCTGAACTTCGCGAGCTGGGGCGGCGCCTACCAGGGCGCGATCCGCGAGGCCTGGTTGAAACCGTTCGCCAAGGACTCCGGGGTCAAGGTAACGGAAGACACCGATCCGCAAGTCGCGAAGATCCGCGCCATGATCGACACCAAGACGGTGAACTGGGATGTGGTGACGGAGAACAGCGCGCGCCTTACGCGCGGCATCAAGCTGGGTGTGTTCGAGAAGATCACGCCCGAGATGGTGGACCAGAAGCACGTGATCCGCGGCGCGCGCAATGACTATGGCGTGCCGTCCGAGATTTTCTCGACCGTGGTGGGCTTTTCGTCCAAGACGTTCCCCACCGGCAAGCCCCAGCCATCCACCTTCGCGGATTTCTGGGACGTGGCGAAATTCCCGGGCAAGCGCACGCTGCAGGACGATCCGGCCACCGTCATCGAGGCCGCGCTGATCGCCGACGGCGTTGCGCCCGCCGACGTCTACAAGGTGCTCGCCACGCCCGCTGGCGTGGACCGCGCCATGAAGCAGATCGAGAAGATCAAGCCAAGCGTCGCCATGTGGTGGAAGAACGGCGCCGAACCGGTCAACGCGCTAGGCAGCGGCGAGGTCGTCATGGCGCTGGGCTGGAACGGCCGCTTCCAGGCCGGCATCGATTCCGGGCTGCCGATCCAGATGGGTTGGGGCAACGCGGTGGCGCAGGTTGGCTACTTCGCCCTGGTCAAGGGTGCGCCTCATCGCGACGAAGCCCTGAAGCTGCTGAACTACATCATCCAGCCGAAGAACCAGGCCGAATTCAGCAAGCACATCGCCTACGGCCCAACCACCGAAGCCGCCCTTGCCCTGATCGACGAGGCCCGAAAGCAGCGCCTGCCTTCCACGCCCGAACGGCTGAAGAGCGCGTTGTTCCTCGATTCCGAGTTCTGGGAAAAGCAGGGGCCGGCCATCGTCGAGCGCTACAACCAGATCCGCGCACGTTGATTCGTACCGCCGCGAGGTAACTGCATCATGACAGGCACCGCCCTTCCCCTTCCTCCTGCCGCGACCGCACCCGCCGCGAGGCAGGCACGCCGCCGCCCGAGCCGCGCGGCGGTGCTCGCTGCCTTGCCGTTGCTGCTCTTCCTGCTGTGCTTCTTTGTCGGGCCCATCGCGGGCCTGCTCAAGGAAGGCTTCTATCAGGACGGCGTGGCCACGCTGGCCAACTACCGCCACCTGATCGACACGCCCATCTACCGGATCGTGCTGGGCAACACGTTCACCATCGCCGCGGCGGTGACGCTGTCCTGCGTGCTGATGAGCTACCCGCTCGCCTACCTGATGGCCAGCGTGCGGCCCAATGTGGCCAGGCTGCTGTTCTTCGCGGTGCTGCTGCCGTTCTGGTCGAGCGCGCTGGTGCGCACCTCTGCCTGGATCGCGCTGCTGGGCAAGAACGGGCCGCTCAACGCCCTCCTGACCGGCAGCGGCATTCTCGACCAGCCGATGGCCTTCCTCTACAACTTCACCGGCGTGATGATCGGCATGACCCATGTGCTGATGCCCTTCGTGGTGCTGCCGCTCTATGCCTCGTTCCGCTCGCTGGACCACACCCTGGTGCAGGCAGCGCAGAGTCTCGGCGCGGGATCGGTGAGCATCTTCAGCCGCGTGGTGCTGCCGCTGACCAGCCCCGGGGTGGTGGCGGGGGGCATCATCGTCTTCATGAATGCGGTGGGCTACTACATCACGCCCTCGCTCATGGGTGGCCCGGCCCAGCGCATGGTGGCCGAGCTGATTTCCTACAACATCACCGAGGAGCTGAACTGGGGCCTGGCCGCGGCGTTGGCCGCCGTGCTGCTGCTCACCGTGCTGGCGTCGCTGTGGCTCTTCAATCGCCTGTTCGGCCTGGACAAGCTGATCGCCGGTTCGGCCGGCAAGGGCAGCAGCACGGCGGGCACGGGGCGCACCCCGGGCGGGCGGCTCGCCGTGGCCGCCGGCATCGCCTGCGCCGTGTTCCTGGTGTTGCCGATCGTCATCGTGATCCCGATGAGCTTCGGCACCACCGATTTCCCGGTGTTCCCGCCGCCGCAGTATGGGCTGCGCTGGTACGCCAGCTTCTTCGACGACGCCAAATGGCTCGATGCCCTCTTGTCGAGCCTGCGCGTGGGCGCGACCGTCACGGTGCTAGCCACCCTGCTTGGCACCGCCGCGGCGCTGGGCGTGCACAAGATGGCGTCGGCACGCAAGGGCTGGCTCGATGCCTTGTTCGTCGTGCCGATGTCGGTGCCGGCGATCATCACCGCGGTGTCGCTCTACTACCTGCTGGCACCGCTGGGCTGGGTGGCCAACTCGCTGGCCATCGTCATCGGCCACACCGTGCTGGCCACGCCCTACGTCTACATCACGGTGCGCGCCGCGCTGCGCAGTTTCGATCCCAGCCTGGAACTGGCGGCGCTGAGCCTGGGCGCCTCGTGGCCGGCCATGTTCCGGCTGGTGATGCTGCCGGCGCTGCTGCCCAGCCTCGTCGGCGGCGCGGTGTTCGCCTTCGTGACCTCGTTTGACGATGTCGTGATGGCGCTGTTCCTCACCACCATCCGTAACCGCACCCTGCCCAAGCTGATGTATGAGGGCCTGGCGCACGATTTCGATCCAACGGTGATCTCCGCGTCCTGCGTGCTGATTGCCGCCACCGCGCTCATCCTGATGGCCAACCAGTTGCTGGGAAAGAAGAAAGGAGCATGACGATGCAAGCCACCCTCTCGCCAACCGCGCCCCCGCCTTTTGCGGCGCCGCCGGTGCTGCAGCTCTCCGAGCGCCCCGAGGCCCAGGGCAAGGACATCTCGGTGCGCGCCGTGCGCAAGTCCTATGGCAGCGCGCTCGCGCTGCCGGATGTCTCGCTATCGGTGGCACGCGGCGAATTCTGTACCCTGCTTGGCGCCTCGGGCTCGGGCAAGACCACGCTGCTGAAGATCATCGCCGGCTTCGAAGCGCCCGACACCGGCAGCGTGCATATCGCCGGCCGCGACGTCACCCACACGCCGATCGCCGAACGCAATATCGGCATGGTGTTCCAGAACTACGCGCTGTTCCCCCATATGTCGGTGTTCGAGAACGTGGCCTTTGCGCTGCGCATGCGACGCCTCAACCACGACGACATCAAGCGGCGCGTCGGCGAAGCGCTCGAACTGGTGAGCCTGCAGGCCCTGGCAGCGCGCCTGCCGCGCGAGCTCTCGGGCGGGCAGCAGCAGCGCGTCGCGCTGGCCCGCGCGCTGGTCTTCATGCCGGACGTGCTGCTGATGGACGAACCGCTTGGCGCGCTTGACAAGAACCTGCGGCAGGCGATCCAGCTGCAGCTCAAGAAGCTGCACCACGACCTCGGCCTGACGGTGGTCTTCGTCACCCACGACCAGGAGGAAGCCATGAACCTGTCGGACCGCATCGTCATCCTGGACCAGGGCCGCATCGTGCAAGCGGGCGCGCCCGCGGCACTGTACCGCTCGCCCGACACGCCGTTCGTCGCGGGCTTCCTCGGCGAATGCAACTTTCTCGAAGAACCCGCCCGCGTGCTCGGCATCAGGCCGGAGAACGTGCGCGTTGGCGCGCAGCTTGGCGCGTCGGACGTACGGCACGAGGGCCGCGTGGTGGCGTCGACCTTCTGCGGGCTGCACTGGAAGGTATTCATCGCCTGGCGGGACACAACCATCGTTGCCTATGCGGCTGCCGGCGTCGCCGGTAGCGATCACGAGCCCGGGCGGCTCGTGGCCTGGGGGTTCAACCCCGGCGACGCCATGGCGTTCGCCACCCAATGAAGGCCGGTGGGCACCAGCAGCGCGACACGATATTCACTACCGCACCAACATGAAAACACTGACAAAGATCGAGACCGACCACGGCGCTACCGCAAGCGAGCCGGAAGACATCGCGCTGATCCCAACCACGCCCGCCGGGGACATCCCGGACCTGGCGGGCGATGCCTACAACACGCTGCTTGAGATGATCCAGCTGGGCCGCCTGCGCACCGAGATGCCGCTGCAGGAGCGCGCGCTGGCGGCAACGCTGGGCATCTCGCGCACGCCGCTGCGCGAAGCCATGAGCCGGCTCATCGGCGGCGGCTTTGCCGTGCGCACGCCGCGCGGGCAGCTCATGATCAAGGAGCCCACCCTGCGCCAGTACCTGGAGATCCTGCAAATGCGGGGCCTGCTGGAAAGCGAAGCAGCCGCCCAGGCCGCGACCCGGATGGACCCCAAGCATGCGCAATACGTCATCGCCCAGGTGGAAGCGCATCTGCTGGCGCGCAACACCACCAAGGACGAGAACCACAGGATCGATAACCTGCTGCACGACACCGTCGCCACGGCCAGCGGCAACCAGATGCTGGCGCAGACGATCCATGACCTGCGCATCAAGGCCAGATGCTTCGACCAGAACGGCGCACCCGAGCGTTTCGAGCCCTGCGCACGCGAGCATATCGCCATCCTGCAGGCCATCGCCGAGCGCAACCCCGATGCGGCGCGCGCCGCCATGAGCCTGCACCTCGCCAACGCACGCGCTGGCCTGGTAGCGCGCCATACAAACTTGTGACTTCGTGTGTCCATCAACGCGTCGATCAATACGTCCATCAACACGTCCATCAACCAGCAGATTCATCCATGACAAGTACATCGCGCATTGACGAAAGCGCAAAGGGCGTCTTCATCATCTCCGCGACCCCCTTCACGGAACAGGGGGCGCTCGACCTGGAGAGCACCGACAGCCTGGTCGATTTCTACCTCGGCAAGAAGGTCTCTGGCATGACCATCCTCGGCATGATGGGCGAAGCGCCCAAGCTGTCGGAGGAGGAGTCCATGATCTTCGTGCGCCGCGTCCTCGAGCGGGTCGATGGCCGGGTGCCGGTGATCGTCGGGGTGAGCCACGCGTCGAATCAGCATGTGGAGCGCCTGGCGAAGACCTCGATGGCACTCGGCGCGGCCGGGGTCATGCTGGCGCCAGTGGCAAACCTCAGGACCGACCACCAGGTCTATGGCTATTACGCCGCCATTGCGCGCCTGCTTGGCCCGGACGTACCGATCTGCCTGCAGGATTTCCCCCAGGCCACCGGCGTCTACACCTCGGTCGACACCGTTCTGCGGATGGTGCGGGAATTCCCGCAGGTGGTGATGTTCAAGCACGAGGAGCTGCCCGGCCTGCGCAAGCTCTCGCAGATCCGTGCCGGGAGCGAGGCGCAAGGCCTGCGACGCATCAGCATCCTGGCCGGCAATGGCGGTCTGTTCCTGCCCCAGGAGATGCTGCGGGGCGCGGACGGCGCGATGACCGGCTTCGCCTACCCTGAGATGCTGGTCCAGGTCTGCGACCTTTTCGCCCAGGGTAAGGCCGCTGAAGCCGAAGACCTGTTCAACCTGTACCTGCCGCTGCTGCGCCATGAGTTCCAGTACGGCATCGGCCTGGCACTGCGCAAGGAAACCCTGCGCCGGCGCGGCGCGATTGCCAGTGCCGCGGTGCGCAAGCCCGGGCCGGTGCTGGATGCAACCGACCTTGCGGAGCTGGAGCGGCTGATTGGCCGCCTGGAAGCGAGTTTGGCGAGCACCGGCCAGGCTGGTCACTGACGCCCGGGGAAACAGCATGACTTTCGACTTCTGCATCAGCGGCGCATCGATCGTGGACGGCAGCGGCAGACCCGCCTTCGTTGGCGACGTTGGCGTAAAGGACGGGAAGATCGCCGCCGTGGGCGAGCTTGCCCACGCCAGCGCGGTGGAACGCATCGATGGCCGTGGCCGGGTTGTCGCGCCGGGCTTCATCGACGTCCATACGCACGACGACCGCGCCCTGCTGATGCCGGGCGCGATGACGGCAAAGCTGTCCCAGGGCGTGACAACCGTCGTCACCGGCAACTGCGGACTCAGCCTGGCGCCTGCGCGGCCGGGAACCGCCATACCGCCTCCGCTGGACCTGATCGCCACGCCGGAATGGCTCCGCTTTCCGGCCTTCGGCGACTACCTCCGCGCCCTGGATGCGAGCGGGACCGCGGTCAACGCCGTCTGCCTTGTGGGCCACCTGACGTTGCGGGCCAGCGTCATGGACAACCTGGAACGCCCGGCCACCCCGGCCGAATGCGATGCCATGCAGCGCCTGCTGGCCGACGCGCTCGATGCAGGTGCCTGGGGCATGTCCACCGGCACCTTCTATCCGCCCGCGCGGCTTGCCACCACCGACGAGATCGTCGCGGTAGGCGAGCCCCTGCGGGCCCATGGCGCGCTCTATGCCACCCATATGCGCAACGAAGCCGAGAAAATCATCGATGCGCTGGATGAAACCTTCGAGATAGGCAGGCGGCTTGGCGTACGCGTACTGATCTCGCACCACAAGCTGGCGGGCATCGCCAATCACGGGCGCTCCGCCGAGACGCTGAAGCACATCGCAGCCGCGATGCAAACGCAGCCGGTATCGCTTGATTGCTACCCCTACAACGCGTCTTCCACCGTACTGCGGCCGGAGTTCGTGGCGCGCGCCGCCGCCGTGATGGTCAGCTGGTCCACGCCGCATCCGGAGCATGCCGGCAGGCTGCTCGCCGATATCGCGCGCGAGATGGGCTGCGACGATGAACAAGCCGCCGCACGCCTGGCACCGGCCGGCGCCGTCTACTTCATGATGGACGAGGCCGACGTGCGCCGCATCCTCGCCTTCCCCAAGGCCATGATCGGCTCGGACGGCATGCCGCACGACGAGCATCCCCACCCGCGCCTGTGGGGGACGTTTCCCCGTGTGCTGGGCCACTACTCGCGCGAGGAACGGCTTTTCCCGCTGGTAACGGCAATCCACAAGATGAGCGGCCTCACCGCCGGCGAGCTCGGCATCGCCGAGCGCGGCCATATCGCCGTCGGCCAGGCGGCCGATCTTGTGCTGTTCGACCCCGACACGGTCGGGGATCGCGCGACCTTCGCCAAGCCGGCCACGCTATCGGCGGGTATCGAGAGCGTCTGGGTCAACGGACGGCTGGCTTTCGCAAAAGGAGAAGTGCGCGACGATCGCGCAGGACGTGTATTGACCAGGACACCCAGGACACCATCACAGGCCGTGCAAGCGTAGCAATCCGTTTGGCACGTGTATTGCTTGCACTCCATTGGCATACCAATGGCACACAAGCCTCATATCAACCACCAACGCAATGCCATGGGCGATCGACCGATGCCCATGGGCGCGTACAGGAAAGCAGCGCAAGCCATGTCTGTTCTTAGCTTAGATACCCGCCTGGCGGCCCGCCTGAGCGCCGCGCGGCCGTCGGCCACGGGTGCGGTTGCCGAAGCCGCCCGCCTCATGGTGGCGCAAGGCCGCGCAGTCATCAGCCTGGCCGAGGGGGAACTCGACTTCGATACGCCCGCGCACATCCGGCAGGCTGCCGTCGCCGGCATCATGGACGGGCATACGCGCTACACAAACGTGGCAGGCACGCCCCAACTCAGGGCCGCGATCGTGCGCAAGTTCGTGCGTGACAATGCCCTGCACTACGACGAGAGCGAGGTCATTGCCGCGACGGGCGCAAAGCAGATTCTCTTCAATGCCTTGCTGGCCACCGTCAACGACGGGGACGAGGCCATTGTCGTGGCGCCCTACTGGGTGTCCTACTCCGAGATGGTGCGCATTGCCGGGGGCACGCCGGTGGTGGTGACGCCGGCGGCCGAAGACGGCTTCAAGCTGACGCCGGACGCACTCGCCGCCGCCATCACGCCCAGGACACGCTGGCTGATGCTGAACTCGCCCTGCAACCCTTCCGGATCGCTCTACTCCGCCGACGAACTGCGTGGGCTGGCGGACGTGCTGCGCGCGCATCCCCGCGTGCTGGTGATGTCCGACGACATCTACGAAAAGATCGTGTTCGAAGGCGAGTTCTTCTCCTTCGCGCAGGCGGCACCGGACATGAAGGCGCGCACGCTCACCATCAATGGCGTCTCCAAGGCGTACGCCATGACGGGGTGGCGGCTGGGCTATGCCGGCGGCCCGCTGTGGCTGGTCAAAGCGCTGGAGATGTTGCAATCCCAAAGCACCAGCAACCCCAGCTCGGTTAGCCAGGCCGCCGCCATCGCCGCGCTCGACGGGCCGCAGGATTTCCTGGAGGAATGGATGGTGCGCCTGCGCTGGCGCCGGGACCTTGCCATCGATCTGCTCTCGGGGGCGGCACCGCTGTTGACCATGCGCACGCCACCCGCGGCCTTCTACCTCTATGCGGATTGCAGCAGGACGATTGGCATGCGCACGCCGGGCGGCAACCTCATCGAAAGCGACCTCGACCTGGCGCGCTACCTGCTGGAGGAAGCGGGTGTCGCGGTCGTGCCTGGCACGGCATTCGGCCTGGCGCCGTACCTGCGGTTTGCCTATGCGGTTTCCGATGACCGGCTGCGCATGGCATGCGAGCAGATCGTCCGGGCCTGCTGCAGGCTGTCCAGGCCATGAAAGCAGCGGACATGGATGCACCGGCGCATACCGGGAGCGCAGCGCAGCCCGGGCCTGCGCACCAGCACCTGCGCGACGGATGGCTCATCGAGCCCGCCGGCGACCGCTGCCTGTTGATCCGCCTCGGCAACCGGGTCGATGCCGAAGTCAGCCAGACCGTGCACGCGGTGACGGCATGGCTGTCCAGCCGCGCCCTGCCCGGGGTCATCGACGTGGTGCCCGCGTTCACCACGGTGGCCGTCCACTACCTGCCCGCGCAGTTGCCACGCGGCAAGGGCTCCGCCTCCCAGTCCCTGAGCGCGGCTATAGACCGGCTCCTGTCACAAGGCGTGCCCAGGATCGCCGGCTCCGGGCGCCTGGTGGAAATTCCCGTGTGCTACGGCGGCGAGTACGGCCCCGACCTGGACGGCGTCGCGCACAAATGCGGCATCTCCACCAGTGAGGTCATCCGCCTGCATACCGCTGCGCCGCTCGTTCTCTATACGTTCTTCTTCGCGCCAGGCACCCCGTTCGCCGGACCGCTGGATCCCAGGCTACAGGTGCCACGGCGCGCAGTACCGCGCACCCGTGTGCCGGCCGGGTCCGTGGCGATCGCCAACGGGATCTCCTCCATCTACCCGACTGAATCCCCCGGCGGCTGGAACCTCATCGGCCGTACGCCCTGGACCTTGTTCGACATCCGCAAGAGCCCGCCGACGCGCCTGCAGATCGGCGACCGCTTGCAATTCATGCCGATCACGCCGCGCGAGTTCGAAGCGCTGCTGGAGCCGCACCAATGAACCATATGCTGGTTGAGAAGCCCGGGGTGTTTTCCCTCCTCCAGGACACGGGGCGCAACGGCTACCAGCGCTATGGCGTACCGGTCAATGGGCCGATGGACGAGTGGGCGCACCGCGTCGCCAATGCCCTGGTAGGCAATGGCGAGGAGGCCGCCACCCTCGAGTGCACGCTGAAGGGGCCCAGCGTCAGCTTCTCCCGCAACACCCTGATCGCCCTGAGCGGCGCGGATATGCGGGTCACCGCGGGCGGCGCGCAGATACCGATGCACTGTGCCGTCATGCTGCGCCACGGCGTACGCCTGGAGTTCGGCGAGCGCAGGTCGGGTGCCCGCTCGTATCTCGCGGTGCGGGGTGGATTCGATGCCCCGCTCGTGCTGGGCAGCCGCAGCACCTACGTGCGCGGCAGCTTCGGCGGCTTCGAAGGCCGCGCGTTGCGCCGCGGCGACCGGGTGCCGGTGGCATCGCCAAGGAGAGAAGTTCTCGAACTCGAACGCATGATGATCCAGAGTGGCATGCCCTTCGTCGCCGCAGCGGCGCCGGACACCACACCACCGTCATCCGCCACGCAGGCGCTGCGCTTCGTACCTGGCCCGCAGTGGCAGTCCTTCACCAGCCAGGCGCGGCGCGACTTCGAATCCGAGTGCTTCCGGGTTTCAGCGCAATCCGACCGCATGGGCTACCGGCTGGAAGGCCCCGAGCTGAGGTTGGAGCAGCCACTGGAAATGATCTCCGAAGTCGTGACCTTCGGCACCGTCCAAGTGCCACCGGGCGGTAGTCCCATCGTGCTGATGGCCGACCGCCAGAGCGCCGGCGGCTATCCGAAGCTGGCCTATGTCGCCAGTGCCGACCTGCCCTCGCTGGCGCAGGCCCTGCCAGGCGATGCGCTGCGCTTCCAGGCCATCACCCAAGCCGAGGCAGAGGCACTCTGCCTGGAAGTCGAAGATCGCTTTGCCCGCGTCAGGGTGCTGGCCGCAAAGGCGCTCGGCCTCCTCGTCCAATAACGCAAGAAGGAATCCAACATGCCGTTCATCGATATCAACTGCGATATGGGCGAGAGCTTCGGGCCCTGGGTCATGGGCAACGACCGCGCGATCCTGCAGCATGTCACCTCCGCCAACATTGCCTGCGGATTCCATGCCGGGGATCCGGACACGATGCTCGAGACGGTCCGCGCTGCCGCGGCCGCCGGCGTGGCGGTTGGCGCGCATCCGGGACTCCCCGATCTGCAGGGCTTCGGCCGCCGCGCCATGGCCATGACGCCAGGCGAGGTCTATGCCCTCATCGTCTATCAGCTGGGGGCCATGCTGGGCGTCACCCGCGCGGTAGGGGTCCCCCTGCACCACGTGAAGACACACGGCGCGCTCTACAACATGACCGCGCGCGACCCGGCGCTTGCCCAGGCGGTAGCGCAGGCCGTGCACGACATCGATCCCAAGCTGATGGTCTACGTCGCCAACGCCAACATGGCGAGCGCCGCCCGCGCGATGGGCCTGCGCGTGGCCTTCGAGGTCTATGCGGACCGCAGCTACCAGGACGACGGCACGCTGACGCCGCGCTCCGAGCCGCGCGCGATGATCGAAGACGTGGCGGAATCGATCGCGCAGGTCAAGCGCATGGTGACCGATGGCAGCGTGATCTCGCTCGCAGGCAAGACCGTTCCCATCGCAGCCGACACGCTCTGCATCCATGGCGACCAGCCCGGCGCGGCGGTGTTCGCGGCGCGAATCCGCGCCGCGCTCGATGCCGATGGCATCGGCGTGCGGCCCGTCTGACGTATTCCGCCACCGACGCACGAAACGCTCACGCAAAGCTCACGAAATGCTCACGAAACGCGCCCCATTCCGACCGACCCTCCCCAAACCAAGGTGATCCTCATGTCTTCCAAGCTGACTCCGCCCTCCAAGCGCATGCTCAACCTCGCAGCGTGCGCCGTTGCGCTGGCGCTCGGCACGCTCGCCGGCACCGACGCGCATGCGCAGACGCGCGGCGGCACGTTGCGCGCGATCGCGCAGCCCGAGCCACCGACGCTCATGCTTGGCCTCAATCAGCAAACGCCCACCCAATACGTGGCGGGCAAGATCTACGAGAGCCTGCTGACGTGGACACCGGACATGAAGCCGAAACCGGGCCTGGCCAGGTCGTGGACCATTTCGCCCGACGGCAAGGTCTACACGTTCGAGTTGCAGCCGAACGTCAAGTGGCACGATGGCAAGCCGTTCTCGGCAGACGACGTCGTGTTCTCGGTCGACAAGTTCCTGCGCACGGTGCACCCGCGCGCACGGGTCATCATCGAGCAGTTCGTGGACACCGTGAAGGCGCTCGGCCCAAACAAGGTGCAGATCACGCTCAAGGCGCCGTTTGCTCCGTTTCTGAAGGCCTTCGTCAGCGACAACATGCCGATCGTGCCCAAGCACATCTATGACGGCACCGACTATGCCAAGAACCCGGCCAACCAGACGCCAATCGGCACCGGCCCGTTCAAGTTCAAGGAGTGGAAGAAAGGCGCGTACATCATCCTCACGCGCAACCCGGATTACTGGCAGGCCGGCAAGCCTTACCTGGACGAGATCGTCTTCAACGTGATTCCCGATGCGGCCTCGCGCGCGGTGGCTTTCGAGCGCGGCGACGTTCAGGTGGTGAGTGCCGGTGACGTGGACAACGTGGAGGTGAAACGTCTCAAGGCGCTGCCGGGCGTGCAATACACGACGAAGGGCTGGGAGATGTTCTCCAAGCTGGCCTATATCCAGATGAACCAGCGCAAGCCGCCCTTCGACAACGTCAAGGTGCGCCAGGCTGTCATGGAGGCCATCAACCGCAAGTTCGTCGTGAACAACATCTTCTTCGGTCTGGGCAAGGTCGCCACCGGTCCGATTTCTTCCACTACGCCGTTCTACGATGCCAACGTTCCGGCCTACAACTTCGAACTGAAGAAAGCGCGTGCGCTGATCAAGGAGTCGGGTGTCGACCCCGCGAAGACGCCGATCAAGATCCTGTCGTATCCCTACGGCGCGACCTGGGACCGGCTTGGCGAGTACACGCGCCAGAGCCTTGAGCAGCTCGGCTTCAAGGTCGAGATTGAGTCGGCCGATGCGGGCACGTGGGCCAAGCGCGTCTCGGATTTCGATTTCGACCTGACCTTCAGCTTCACGTCGCAATATGGCGATCCGGCGCTGGGCGTCTCGCGTCTTTACCTGGCCCGCAACATGATCAAGGGCTCCGCATTCGTCAACAACCAGGGATACCGGAACGACGCGGTTGACGCGATGTGGGACAAGGCTGCCGCCGCAACGTCCAACGACGAGCGCCAGAAGCTGTACTCCAGCATCCAGAAGACACTCGTGGAGGAGGTGGCGAACGGGTACCTATTCGAGATGGAAATCCCGACGCTCTACAACGCAAAGGTGCACAACCTGATCCAGACGGCGATCGGTCTTAATGACACGTTCGCCGATGCCTACATCGACAAGTAAGCACCCGTGCGCGGCGATGCGCCGGGCAAGTTGTACGGCGCATCGTTCCCCCTCGTTAACTTTCTTGGAATCTTTTCCGTGGATAAGGCACTGTCAGTGTTCGCGCGGCTCGGCAAGGCAGCCCTGGTCGTGCTGGGCGTCGTCGTCATCAACTTCCTGCTGATCCGCCTGGCACCCGGCGATCCGGCCGCCGTGCTGGCGGGAGAATCGGGGGCATCGGACCCCACCTACGTGGCACAGCTACGGCAAGAGTTCGGCCTCGACAAACCGGTCTATGTCCAACTGGCGAGCTACCTGAACGGCGTGGCGCACCTCGACCTGGGCTACTCGTACCGGGAACGCCTGCCGGTGCTCGACATCATCCTCGATCGCCTGCCCGCCACGCTGCTGCTGATGTCGTGCGCGTTTGTCTTCGCGCTTGTGTTCGGCGTGCTGTTCGGCGTGGTGGCCTCGCGCAGCCGCTATCAGGGCAAGCACCCATGGCTCGACAGCGTGCTGATGACGGGGTCGTTGCTGATCTACGCCACGCCGCAGTTCTGGCTGGCGCTGCTGGCCATCCTCTTCTTTTCGCTGCACCTCGGCTGGCTGCCGCCCTACGGCATGGAGACAGTCGGCGGCACTTTGGCCGGCTGGGCGCGTGTGCGCGACGTTGCGCATCACCTTGTGCTGCCTACCGCGTCGCTCGGCTGCTTTTTCATGGCGGTCTACGCGCGGCTGACGCGCGCCTCCATGCTCGAAGTGCTTGGCATGGACTTCATCAAGACGGCACGCGCCAAGGGCGTTTCCGTGGGCGGGACCATCCGCCACCACGCGCTGCGCAATGCGTTGCTGCCGGTGGTGACGTTCGCGGGGATCCAGCTGGGGCAGATGGCTGGCGGCGCAGTGCTTACCGAGACCGTATTCGGATGGCCCGGCATCGGACGGCTGATGTTCGATGCGCTGCTCCAGCGCGACTATCAATTGCTGCTCGGCGTGTTCCTGGTGACGTCGACGATGGTGGTGGTCTTCAACCTGCTCACCGATCTCGCCTACCGGCTGATCGATCCACGCATCCAGCAAGCCTGAGGAGCCTCACATGTCCTTCCTGAAACGATTCGTCGCCAACCGCGGCGCGGCCGTCGGCCTCGCGCTGCTGTTGCTGGTCATCCTGACGGGCATCCTTGCCTCGACGCTCTATGCAGATCCGCCGTGGATGATGGTGGCAGAGCCGTTGCTGGGCCCGTTCGTCGACGGCGCCTACCCGCTGGGCACCGATATGCTGGGCCGCGATATCGCGGCAGGCCTCGCCTATGGTGCGCGGGTGTCATTGATGATCGGCGTGATCTCCACGCTGGTGGCCGTCCTGATCGGCATCGTGGTGGGTGCCCTGGCGGGCTACCACGGCGGCCGCGTGGACGACGCCCTGATGCGGGGAACGGAGTTCTTCCAGACCATTCCGCAGCTGGCCATGGCACTCGTCCTGGTGGCGATCTTCAAGCCGTCGCTGTACTCGATCGTCGGGGCCATCTCCATGGTGTCGTGGCCACCGGTGGCGCGCCTGGTGCGATCCGAGTTCATGACGCTAAAGCAGCGGGAATTCGTGCAGGCCGCCATCGTGATCGGCCAGAAGCCGGCCCGGATCATTTTCACCCAGATCCTGCCCAATGCCGCATCGCCGGTCATCGTGACGGCCTCGCTGATGACCGCGACGGCCATACTGACCGAATCGGCGTTGTCTTTCCTTGGGCTGGGCGACCGCAACCTGATGAGCTGGGGCTTCATGATCGGCGCTTCGCGCACGATGCTGCGCGAAGCGCCGTGGATGAGCCTCTGGCCCGGCCTCGCCATCATGGTGACGGTGCTGGCCATCAACCTGATCGGCGAGGGGCTCAACGACGCCCTCAACCCTCAACTGCGCAACCGGGGAGCATAACCGTGGCCATTGGCAATCCAGACCGGGGCGCCGCCCTGCTCTCCATCCGCGGACTAAGTATCCCGCTTCCGGCAGGCGGCGACCGTGAATACGCTGTGCGCGATGTGTCGTTCGACATCCGCGCCGGCGAGATTGTTTGCATCGTCGGCGAATCGGGATCGGGCAAATCGATGAGCGCCAACGCCATCATGGGCTTGCTGCCCGGCTATCTGCGTGCGCAGCAGGGGCAGATCCTGCTGCACGGCAAGGATCTGCTGGGCATGGATGAGACGACGCTGCGCGGCATGCGCGGCAAGGACATGGCGATGATCTTCCAGGAGCCGCTGTCTGCGCTCAACCCGCTGCAGCCGGTGGGAGAGCAGATCGACGAGGTCATGCGCGTCCATGGCGCCTATCCCGGTCCGGCACGCGAGGCCCGTGTGCTGGAACTGCTCGACTTCGTCGGCTTGCCGGATCCGGCGGGTCTGTTCCATGCCTGGCCGTTCAGTCTTTCGGGTGGCCAGCGCCAGCGCGTGATGATCGCGATGGCGCTCGCGCTGGAGCCGGCGCTGCTGATCGCCGACGAGCCCACCACGGCGCTGGACGTCACCACGCAGGCGCAGATCCTCGCGCTGATCGCCCGCATCCAGCGTGAGAAGGGCATGGGCGTCATGTTCGTGACGCACGATTTTGGCGTCGTGGCCGATATCGCCGATCGTGTCGTCGTGATGGAGAAGGGCCTGCTGGTCGAGGAGGGTACGGCCGACCAGGTGCTGAACCGGCCCCGCCATCCCTACACGCAACGGCTGATCGCCAGCGTGCCGTCGCACCGGCCGGGCGATCGCGAAGGCAATGACCCGGCCGACGCAGCGAGCGGATATCCACTGCTGCGCGTCGAAGCGCTGCGCAAGACCTACGTCAGTCCGGGCGGGCTGTTCAAACGCAAGCGCGTGGTGGAAGCCGTCAAGGACGTGAGCTTCTCGGTCCGCGCCGGCAAGACGCTGGGTATCGTCGGCGAGTCGGGTTCCGGCAAGTCCACGATCGGCAAATGCCTGCTCAAGCTGACCGGAACCGACGGCGGCGGGATGTATTTCGATGGGCGCGACATCGCCCCGTTGAGCGAGCGGGAGTTCCGGCCGTTACGCCGCCACATCCAGATGATCTTCCAGGACCCGTTCGCCTCGCTCAATCCGCGCCATACGGTCGGGCGCATCCTCTGCGATGGTCCGCTCGCGTGCGGCGTGTCCCGGGAACAGGCGCTGGCGAGGGCGCGCGAGCTGTTGCAGCTCGTCGAGCTCGATGCCTCGGCATTTGACCGCTATCCGAGCCAGTTCTCCGGCGGCCAGCGCCAGCGCATCGGCATCGCGCGGGCGCTGGCGATGGAGCCGCGGCTGATCGTCGCCGACGAATCGGTGTCTGCGCTCGATGTCTCCGTGCAGGCGCAGGTGCTGCGGCTGCTTCGCGACGTGCAACGGCGCCTTGGCATCGCGCTGGTCTTCATTACCCACGATCTGCGCGTGGCGGCGCAGATTTGCGATGCGGTGCTGGTCATGCACCGGGGCACCGTGGTCGAACAGGGCAGCCCTGCCCAGATATTCGAGACGCCCCGGCATGCCTACACGCGCCAGCTCATCGACGCGATGCCGGGGCGTGACTGGGATCCGTCGCTTGCCAGGCAGGCGGCCGCGCGGGCCGAGGCGCAGGCAGACGCGATGGAGACCATCCGATGACCATCGCCGAACCGGATCTCGCCCTCGCCACCGCGCTGTTCGACCGCTTGCGCGAACAGGGTTTCGACGGCGTTGGCGTCACGCGAGACAGCTACGGCGCGGGCGAGCAGCGGGCGCACCAGCTTGTCGCCGACGCCGCCTGCGCGCTCGAACTGGAGGTGGCGACCGATGCGGCGCTCAATCTCTATCTGACATTGCCGGGCACGGATCGCGGCGCCGCAGCGGTCATGACGGGTTCGCATCTTGACTCGGTGCCGCGCGGCGGCAATTTCGACGGCGCCGCCGGGGTCGTCGCCGGTCTCGCCGTGCTGGCTGGCTGGCGCAAGGCGGGCTTTGCGCCGCGTCGCGACGTCACCGTGGCCGCAATCCGCGCCGAGGAGAGCGCTTGGTTTCCGGTCTCTTATGCCGGGAGCAAGGCCGCCTTTGGACTGCTGGAGCCGCAGGCGCTCGACAGCGTGCGTGCCGACACCGGCCGCAGCCTGGCCGACCATCTGCGTGAAGCGGGCGGGCGGCCGGACGAGGTCCGCGCGGGCCAGGCACATCTGCGCGCCGAGCGCATCGATTGTTTTGTCGAACTCCATATCGAGCAGGGACCGGTGCTGCTGGAGACGGGCGACGTCGTCGGCATCGTCACCGGCATCTGCGGCAGCCAGCGCTACCGGCATGCCCGCGTGCAGGGGGCCTATGCGCATTCCGGCGCGACGCCGCGCAGCCACCGGCAAGATGCCGTGGTAGCAACCGCGGCGCTGATCCACGCGCTGCAACAGGACTGGATCGCGCTGGAGGCGCAGGGGCATGAACTCACGCTGACGTTCGGCCGCTGCATGACCGACCCGAAGCAGGCCGATTTCAGCAAGGTCGCCGGCCTGGTCGAGTTCAGTATCGACATGCGTTCCCGCTGCCGCGCCACGCTCGACCTGATGGATGCGCGGGTACATGCCGCCGCGGCAGGCATCGGCACGCAGTACCGGGTGCAGGTCGATCTCGGCGCCGCGTCGGCCAGTGCCGCGGCGCAGATGGACCCGTCGCTCCAGCACGCCCTGCTCTGTTCGGCGAGCCTGGGCGGCGTACGCGCGCGCGCCATGCCCAGCGGCGCGGGACATGACGCGGCGCTGTTTGCCGGCCAGGGCATACCGGCTGCGATGATCTTCGTGCGCAATGCCCATGGCAGCCACAACCCCAACGAGTCGATGGACCTCGCCGACTTCGCTGTCGCCACGCGGCTGCTGGCCGGCACGTTGGCAGCGCGCGCAGGCTAGGATGCCTGCAGCACGACCCGCATCGCAGTTCACAACTCAACCCATGCCTGATTCCCACGCAACGCCCATGCCAGTCTGCTTGATTACCCAGCCCATCCACCCCATCGGCGCGGAGCGCCTGCACGCCGCGGGCTTCGAGGTACGCCCGGGCCAGGCCGGTGACGAAGCCGCCCGCATCCGTGAAGTCGCCGGCGCCGACGCTGTGATCGTGCGCGAAGGCCTGACCGCCGCGATGATCGATGCCGCACCGCGGCTCGCGGTCATCAGCAATCATGGTACCGGCACCGACAAGATCGCGGTCGCACACGCGCATGAACTGGGCATCCCGGTGGTGTCCACGCCCGACGCCAATATCGGCGCCGTGGCCGAACACGCGCTGATGCTGATGCTCGCGGTCGCGCGCCGGGCGCCGCTGGCCGACGCAGCCACGCGGCAGTCCGACTGGGGCTACCGCTACGCGGCACCGATGCTCTCGCTCCATGGCAAGACCCTCGGCGTGATCGGCTTCGGCCGCACGGGGCGCCTGGTCTGCGACATGGCGCGCGCGGGGCTCGGCATGCGCGTGCTGGTGTGGTCGCCCAGCGTGCAGGCGTGCGAGGTCGAAGCGCACGGCGCTACGCGGGTATCGACGCTGCCCGAACTGCTTACGGCGTCCGACGTCGTCTCGCTGCACCGCCCGCTGCGTGCCGACACGCGCCACACCCTCGACGCGAACGCGTTGCGCAGCATGAAGCCGCGCGCCATCGTCATCAATACATCGCGCGGCGGGCTGATCGACGAAGCCGCGCTGGCCGCAGCGCTAAAGGACGGCCGGCTGTTCGGCGCCGGGCTGGACGTCTTCGCGCAGGAGCCGCTATCTGCGGCGTCCCCGCTGGCCGGGCTCGACAACGTCGTGCTGAGCCCGCATCTGGCCGGCTCCACCGAGGAGGCGCTGCATGCCACGGCGCTCCAATGCGCCGAACAGATCATCGACGTGTTCGCGGGAGTGCAACCGAAACACCTTCTCGATGCGCGCGTGTGGGTGCGCAGGCGCGTTCCCGTCATCACGCCATTCAAGGAAGTCCAGTCATGAATCCCCCGTTTGCAGGCTGACCCAGGGTACCATTCCCCTGGTGGTTTCGATTCCGCACGGCGGCGAACTGTTGCCCGACGCGTTCGCCGCGCAAATGCAAGACGTGGCGCCCGTGCGTGCCGACACACTGGCTTGATACCTCGCTCGCGCCCGACGGGTGGCGCGGATCCGTCGTCCGGTGGCGCGCTTCTTGCGTCGTCACGGAGTCCACTTGCCATTACCGCACGCCTGCCTTGGCGCCACCTTGTATGTCAGCCGTTAGCCGGCCTCCCGCCATTCCCCTGAACCTTCGCCAGATCGAGGTCTTCCACGCGATCATGGTCACCGGCTCGCTGAGCGAGGCCGGGCGCATGCTGTGCGTGTCACAGCCGGCAATCAGCCGGGTGCTGGCAACCGCGGAAAGCCGCCTGCGGTTCCTGCTGTTCGAACGGGTCAAGGGACGGTTGCAGCCCACGCCGGAGGCGCGCCGGCTGTTCGAGGAAGTCGAGGTTATCCTCAGGGGTGTCGCCCGGTTCAATGCCGTGGCGAGCAGCCTGGGCGAACAGAACGAGGGCAAGCTCTCGATTGTCTCCAGTCCGAGTTACAGCGAATGGCTGATGCCGCGCGCCATCCAGCGCTTCCGGGTGCGGCATCCCGACGTCCGTGTCCACTACCGCCCCATGCCGTTCGACGCCTTGCTGCCGTTCGTGGTGCAGGGGCACGCCGACCTCTGCATTGCATCGATGGCACCGCCCGACGGTGCGAATCTCCGGACCCGGGAAATCGGCGAGGGGCGGATCCTGTGCGCGCTGCCCAAGGGACACGCGCTAGCGGCGCTGGACGTTGTGACGACCGGCGATTTGCGCGGCCAGACCTTCATCGGTTATGGCGCAGACACCCCTTTCGGCCAGCTCTCCTCGCATTTCCTGTCGTCGGAGCAGGCGCCACTCACCCCGGACATCGAGATTCGCTCGACACCCGAAGCCATGGCGCTGGTGCGCCAAGGTGTCGGGGTGGCATTGGTGGAGTCGTTCGGATACACGCCATCCGGGTCGGACGACGTCGTACTCAAGCCGATCAGCCCGTCGCTCAGCCACAAGATCTACCTGATCCAATCGCGGCAGAGCCCGATGTCGACCCTGGCCAAAGGCTTTCTTGCCACGCTCATGCACCTGCTGGACGCCGCACCAAGCGGGGATGCGCAGCGCCCGCCGATGTTCGCCTGAGAGGGCGTTGGCGGCGCGGTGGCGCGATTGCCACAGGCCACCGCCGCGCCCCATCACATATTGCAAAGGACCCATAACAAGGGGCTATGAGGCGGCTGCGCACCAGGGCGGCCCCAGAGGCATTTTTTTGTTTTAAATCAATGCGTTGCGAGGACGAGACGGCGCCGATTGGCGCCCTATCGGCGCGCGGGGCGACGCATTTCAAGGGCGGCATCGCGTCCCTATACTCGACCCCACCCCATCGCACCAGAGGCTCCAACACATGTCCAGCATCATCACCGTCGCCGCCGCCCAGCTAGGTCCCATCCAGAAGTCCGAAGGACGCGAGATCGCGGTCGCACGGATGGTCCAACTGCTAGAGCGTGCCTACCGGCGCGGCGCACAGGTCGTCGTGTTTCCCGAACTCGCGCTGACCACGTTCTTTCCGCGCTGGTACCACGAGGACCTCGACGAGGCGGACCGCTGGTTCGAAACAGCGCTGCCCTCGACGCAGACGGCGCCGCTGTTCGAGGCGATCCGCCGCTTTGGCCTGACGGTGTACCTGGGCTACGCCGAGATCGCTTATGAGCCCGATGAAGCCGGTGTCATGCGCAAGCGCCGGTTCAACACCTCGGCGATCATCGCACCGTCGGGCGAGGTGATCCTCAAGTACCGGAAAGTCCATCTGCCCGGCCACGCAGAGTACGCACCGGCGCGCAAGGTGCAGCACCTCGAGAAACGCTATTTCGAAGTCGGCAATCTCGGCTTCCCGGTGGTCCGGGCGCCGGTCGGCGAGGCCGAGGGCGTGAACATGGGCATGATGATCTGCAACGACCGCCGCTGGCCCGAGGCCTGGCGCGTGCTCGGGCTGCAGCAGGTCGAGCTCGTCATGCTGGGCTACAACACGCCTAGCATGAACATGGAGAACCGCGGCTTCGAGGCCCACCACCTGCGCGTGTTCCACTCGCAGCTGTCCATTCAGGCGGGCTGCTATCAGAACGCGTGTTTCGCGGTCGCCGTCGCGAAGGCCGGGACCGAGGACGGCCACGAAATGTTCGGCCATTCGATCATCGTCAATCCCCAAGGCGAAATCATGGCGCAGGCCACCAGCTGGGACGACGAACTCATCGTGGCCGACTGCAACCTGGACATGTGCAAACTGGGCCGCTCCACCGTCTTCAACTTCGGTTTGCACCGTCGTGTCGAGGCGTATTCACGCATCACCGATCAGGTCGGCAGCGTGGCCCCGCCGACCTGGCCGGCGCGCTGATCCCGCCTCCCTTTTTCCTCGACCACCCACCCGTCTTCTCCATGCAGCCAACCGAAACGCTGGATATCCATCCGGCACGACCACGACCCGCGCCAGCGATCCGGCACGAGATGCTGGGTGACATGCGCGTCCCCGATTTCGCCGACGTCGAGCAGGCCGCCTTGGACATCGCTCCCCATGTCGTGCGCACGCCGCTGCTGCGTTCGCCGGCGCTCGACGCCATTGCCGGCGCGCCGGTCTGGCTCAAGGCCGAGAACCTGCAGGTCACGGGCTCGTTCAAGGCACGCGGCGCCTTCAATGCCCTGCTGTCGCTGCACAGCGACCAGCGCGCGAAAGGCGTGATCGCCTATTCCACCGGCAATCACGGGCAGGCGATCGCCTGGGCCGCGCGCCAGCTCGGTGTGGCGGCGACCATCGTGATGCCTGCCGATGCGCCACGCAACAAGGTCGAGCGCGCGCTGGCCCAGGGTGCGCGCGTGGTGCACTACGACCGCCGCCATGAAAGCCGCGAGGCAATCGGGATACGGCTGCTCGGCGAAACCGGCGGCACGCTGATTCCACCGGGCGATCATCCTGCGGTCCTTGCCGCCCAGGGCACGGTGGCGCTCGAGGCGCTGCAGGACCTGCCCGAGGCTGCGCTCGACAACCTCGGCCTGTTCGCGGCGCCCTGCGGCGGCGGCGGGCTGATGGCCGGTTGCGGCCTGGTCGTCGACGCGTTGAATCCAGGCACGCGACTGATCGCGGCCGAGCCCGCTGGCTTCGACGACACGGTGCGCTCGCTGCGCAGCGGCCTCAGGGAAATCAATGCGGCGGGCGCCACAACGCTCTGCGACGCGTTGCAGGCCAACACGCCAGCCGAACTGCCCTTCGAGATCAACAAGCGCTTTCTCGACGGCGCGGTGGCGGTCACGGATGCGCAGGTCCGCGCCGCCATTCGCTTCGCGCTCGAGGAGCTTCGGCTGCTGGTCGAGCCGGGCGGAGCCGTCGCGCTGGCGGCATTGCTCGCCGGCGTGATCGATCTCGAAGGCCGCGACGGTGTCATCGTCCTGTCCGGCGGCAATATCGATCTGCCCTTGCTTCAAACGATGCTGCAGCCCACTGCAGCCGCCGCGCACGGTACCTGAGACAGCCGTGTCCCCGGCCCTGCGCATATTGGCGCGAGCCGGCCTTGATGCCAACTTGCCTACCACGAAAGGAACGCCACCATGTCTCTCCTCCGGAATTTCGACCGGCTAGTCAGACGGATGTCACTGACGGCCGCCGCCATGCTGTTCACGGCGAGCGCCTTCGCAGCCTATCCCGAGCGCCCCATCACGCTGATCGTCCCGTTCAATGCAGGTACGACACCCGACATCGTGTCGCGCTTGCTGGCCGATGCGGTCGGCCATGATATCGGGCAGCAGGTCGTGGTCCTCAACCGCGTGGGCGCGTCCGGCATCATCGGCACGCAGGCCGTGATCAACGCGCCGGCCGACGGTTACACCATCGGCTTCGCGAATGCCGGCACACTGGCCATCAACCAGTCCCTGTACAAGAAGCTGCCCTACGACGCCGACAAGCAACTGGCGCCCGTGGCCCTGACCGGCTTCGTGCAGAACGTGCTGGCGGTGCGCAAGGACCTCGGCGTGAAGTCGGTCTCCGAACTGATCACGCTGGCCAGGAGCGCGCCGGGCAAGCTCTCCGTCGGCTCGGGCGGCAACGGCACCACGGGCCATCTGAGCGCCGAGATGTTCAAGGCGATGGCCGGTGTTTCCATTACACATATTCCATACAAGGGCGGTCCCGAAGCGGACCTGGCGCTGATGCGCGGCGAAGTGGATCTGGTCTTCGAGAACATCACATCGATCTCGCCATATCTGAAGAACGGCAGCGTCGTGCCGCTCGCCGTCACCGGCGCGCGCCGCGACAGCCGCCTGCCGAAGCTGCCGACCATGGCGGAGACGGGGTTGAAGGATTACCAGGCGGTGGCATGGACCGGCTATGTCGCGCCCGCCGCGACCGACCCGCAGATCCTCGACTTTCTCAACAAGGCCTTCAACAAGGCGGCCAACTCGGACGCCATGAAAGCGCGGCTGGCCGACATGGCGTACGAGGTCACCACGGGGCCGCGCGGCGCATTCTTCGAGCTCGCCCGCAAGGAGCGGCCGGTCTGGGCCGCAGTGATCAAGAGTTCCGGCGCGGCGATCGACTGAGGAGCACGGATCATGGCGCAATTCGACATACTGATTCGCGGCGGCACCGTGATCGACGGCACCGGCGCGCCGCGCAGGCTCGCCGACATCGGGGTCGACGGATTGCGCATCACGGCGCTGGGCGCGCTGGCGTCCGACTCCGCGGCGGTGGTGATCGATGCGCGGGACCGCATCGTCGCCCCCGGCTTCATCGACTCGCATACGCACGACGATCGCTATCTGACGCTCGATCCGCTGATGCCGGCCAAGCTCAGCCAGGGCGTTACCACGGTCGTGACCGGCAATTGCGGCATCAGCCTGGCGCCCTGGCGTGCGCCCCCGGGACAGACCGTTCCGCCGCCGCTTGACCTGCTCGGCGACGATCCTGCCGTCTTTCGTTACCCCGCGTTCGGCGACTATCTCGCCGAGCTGGCGCAACATCCCGCTGCCGTCAACGCGGCCTGCCTGGTCGGCCATACGACGCTGCGGGCCGCCGTGATGGACCGGCTCGACCGGGCGGCGACCGACGCAGAGATCACGGCGATGCAGGCATTGTTGCGCGACGCCATGGAGAGCGGGGCCATCGGGCTCTCGACCGGAGCCGCCTATCCTGCCGCGATGCCCGCCACGACCGGCGAAATGGCCGCTGTGGCGGCGGTCATGCGCGGCTACGGCGGTGTCTACGCCAGCCATATTCGCGATGAGGGCGATCGGATCCACGAGGCGCTCGACGAAGCGTTCGAGATCGGCGCCGCGGGCGGCGCGCCAGTCGTGGTCTCGCATCACAAGCTGATTGGTCCAAAGAACCACGGGCGCTCGGCCGGCACGCTGGGGCACATCGCTAGGGCGGCGCAGCGTCAGCCGATCGGACTCGACTGCTATCCGTACAACGCCGGTTCCACCATCTTGCGAAAGGACCGGCTCGCGGTGTCGAGCCGCGTCATCGTGACGCGCTCGGTGCCGCATCCCGAGTTCGCCGGACAGGACCTCGAAGTCATTGCGGCGACGATGGGCCTCTCGCCCGAGGACGCGGTCGATGCGTTGCAGCCGGCAGGCGCGATCTACTTCCTCATGGACGAGCAGGACGTGCAGCGCATCCTCGCTTATCCCGAAACCATGATCGGATCCGACGGACTGCCGCACGACCCCGCGCCGCATCCGCGTCTCTGGGGCACGTTTGCGCGCGTGCTGGGCCACTACTGCCGGGACCTCGGACTGTTCCCGCTCGAGCAGGCCGTGCACAAGATGACGGGCCTGACGGCCCGCTACTTCAGGCTGCCGGGGCGCGGGATATTGTCACCCGGCAACTTCGCGGACATCACCATCTTCGATGCCGCCAGCGTTGCCGATATGGCGACCTTCGCGCAGCCCGTCGTGCGCGCGAAGGGCATCGAGACGGTCATCGTCAATGGCACCATCGCGTGGAACGGCGGCGAGAGCACCGGCGCCCGTGCCGGGGCGGTGATCCGCCGCAACGATACGGCCCGTGCTTAGCGCGCGCATTTCCGGCGGCTCCTGGCAACTCCGGTGCCATCCTTCGTTACACCCTTCGTTACACCTCACCCCCCTGCGCGCACAGTAGCCTCAACCTATTGGCAGGCACGTCGCACACCAGCATGTGTCCCGGCGCATGGGTGATGCATAGCGGCGGGCGCGCCATCATGGCCGCCGCCTGCGGCGTGACCCCGCATCCCCAGAACACCGGAATCTCCCCGGCCAGGATCGCGGTCGGCTCGCCTTCGTCAGGGCAGTCGATATCCGCGATGCCGATCGCGGCGGGGTCGCCCATATGAACCGGCGCCCCGTGCGCCGCAGGCAACTGGGCGCACACGGCCGAGGCGATGGCCGCCTCGGCCGGCGTGTAAGGCCGCATCGACACCACCATCGGCCCATGAAAGGGGCCGACGCGCGTGGTCTGGATGCTGGTGCGGTACATTGGCACGATCTTGCCCTCGTCCACGTGCCGCACGCGTAAGCCGGTGCGCTCCAGCGCGTCCTCGAACGATAGCGAGCAGCCCAGCACAAAGCCCACGAAATCGTCCTGCCAGAGCACACTGATATCGTCGCGCTCCTCCACCAGCTCGCCATGGCGCCACACGCGGTAGCGCGGCACGTCGGTGCGCAGGTCGATATCGTCGCCCAGCATCGGCACAGCCGGGCTGCCTGTTTCGGTCATGCCGATCAGCGGGCATGGCACCGGGTTGGCCCGGCAATACCCCAGGAAATCCTCTGCCCAGTCCTTGGGCAGGATCATCAGGTTGCCCTGCCCATGGCCGGGGGCCATGCCGCTGGTATTGCCGTTGTAGCGGCCGCTGCGGACGGCGGCGCGTGCGCCGGCCGGTGTCGCAGCCCAGCCGGGCGCAAGCCCGGCCCTATCGTGGATGCCTGCTTCCATCTCCACGCTCCGGTTACGATCCGTCATCAGTCGAGCGCCTGGCGGGCGGTTTCCTTCACGCCCAGCAGCGCCAGCAGGCTGACGGCGGCACCACCCATGAGCAGGTAGGCCGGGCTGAGCAGGTTGCCGGTACTGCCGATCAGCGCGGTCGCCACATACGGCGTGACCCCGCCGCCGAGGATGGCGCCGATGTTGAAGCTGAACGCCATGCCCGTGTAGCGCACGCGGGTCGGGAACTGCTCGGCATAAGTCGGGTAGCCAACGGACTGCACGATCGGCATCGGCAGCGCCACCACCATCATGGCGAGGAATGCCAGGCCGATGCTGTGGTTGTCCATCAGCATCATCATCGGCAACACCAGCACCATGTAGGCACAGAAGCCGATGGCCAGCACCTTGCGCCGGCCGAGGCGGTCGGACAAACCGCCCCACAGCGGCATCAGCATGGCCATGGTCAGGCTGACGAACGCCATGATCCAGTAGACCGTTGCCTTGTCGTACTTGAGGTAGGTGGTCATGTAGATATTCATGAACACCAGGCCTACCCAGTAGCCCACGTTCTGGCCAAACGACAGCAGCACCACCTTGACCACGGCAGGCATATGCGCGGTGAAGACTTCCTTGAGCGGCGCCTTGGGCGGCTCGCTGTGCTGCTGGAATTGCTTGAAGGCCACGGACTCTTCCACGCGCCTGCGCACCATCGACGAGATCACCACCATCGGGATCGCCATCAGGAACGGAAGGCGCCAGCCCCATGACTGCATCTGCACTGGATCCAGCAAGCCGGTGGTAATGCCGCACACGGTCGCGGCCAGCGCGCCGCCCACGGCCACGCCGACCGGTGTGAAGGCGCCGTAGAAGCCGCGCTTGCCCTTCGGCGCGGACTCGGCCACATAGGCGGCCGCGCCGGTGACTTCGCCGCCGGCGAAGAAGCCCTGCGCCAGGCGAATCGCCAACAGCAACAGCGGCGCGACAATGCCCGCGCTGGCGGCGACCGGCAGCAGGCCGATCATGCCGGTGGCAATGCCCATGCCGATCACGGTGACCAGCAATACGGCGCGGCGGCCAACGCGATCGCCCAGGCGCCCAAGCACGATGCCACCGATCGGGCGCATCAGGAACGCGCTGCCGAACACGGCCAGGATGGCCAGCAGCGAAGCCGTGGCGCTATCGCTGGGGAAGAACAGCGGGCCAATGGTGGAGGCCATATAGCCGTACACGCCGAACTCGTAGTACTCGATGGCGGTACCGGCCGCGGCGGCCATGGCGGCCTTGCGGGCGACTGCGTTGCCGGCTGCCGGCGCCGTGGCAGGGGCTGATGCCGGCGCCGCGTCGGGCATCGGCAGGGATGAGATGGGGGCGTTGGACATATTGTCAGTTTCCAGGATGCATCGGGGTAGAAAATCCAGTCCAGGTGTGGTGAAACCCCTGGATGAACCAGCGCTGAAGCACGAATACCTGCCGCGATGGCCGTCCTATGCTTCAAACTGCCTGGAGCATAGGCCGGGCCCGCGTCTTATTTTTTATTTCCGGAGAGCTGACCACCCGCCGGGAATCGCGAACCTGTCGAGGTCGCCGGAATTCATGCCTGATCGATTACACCGGATACTTCGCAACAAGCATGCCAGCGATTTTCATGTTGAAAATTTCGAAAAAACACCAAATTCCGGGCGTAACGATTCCTGACAAGAACCCGTCATCTATTTCGGGGATCTCATGCGCCCCGCCGCACCACAACCAGCAACTGCAAGCCCGCCTGGGACATGGAGCGCACCGAAACCGGCATGGCTCGCCGCCGGCTGGTGATTAATGTCCCAGCCCGCGGGATTACTCAAAAACCAGCCAGCCCATTCCGAGTGGCCAACGCCACCAAAACAGGTGGACGGCAGATTTACAGCTTGAAAATCAACACAATCTCAAGCAACCGGGATGAAGCTACCCAATACCTGGCCCTCTTCCACGATTTCGCCTTCGGCCACGCAATATGACTCTATATAACCAGCCGATTGGGCCTCAAGCGGTATTTCCATTTTCATCGATTCGATAATCAGCAGGGTGGCGTCCTTTACCTGCATCTCGCCGGGCTGAGCTACCAGCTTCCAGAGCGTGCCGGCGGTTTCGGCCAAGATGGATATTGGCGATTTTGTGTCGGGCATAGGTTTTTTGTCCGTACTATTGTGATTGCGGTGCGCGCACCGTGATGCCCTCGGCCTCCAGCGCGGCGCGGATGCGGTGGGCAAACGCGGCGGCGCCCGGCTGGTCGCCGTGGATGCACAGCGTGTCCGCCCGCACCGGCACGTCCACGCCGCCCAGCGAGCGCACCACGCCGTCGCGCACCATGCGCAATACCTGTGCGATGGATGCCTCCGGGTCGGTGATCATGGCGGCGGGATGGCTGCGCGGGGTGAGCGAGCCATCGTCCTGATAAGTGCGGTCGGCAAAGACTTCCTGCGCAACCGCGAGCCCGGCCTCGCGCGCGGCGGTGACCAGCGCGGAGCCGGCCAGGCCATAGAACACCAGCGCCGGATCCACATCGCGCACCGCCTCGCACAGCGCGCGCGCCATCGTGGCATCGCGCGCGGCCTGGTTGTACAGCGCGCCGTGCGGCTTCACATGCGCAAGCCGGCTGCCGGCCGCGGCGGCAAACGCCTGCATGGCGCCCACCTGGCAGACCGTGATGTTGTAGATCTCATCGTGGCCGAGTTGCATGGCCCGGCGGCCAAAGCCCTGCAGATCCGGATAGCCCGGATGCGCGCCAAGCGAGACGCCCAGCGCGGTGGCGGCGCGCACTGTAGCGGCCATGGTCTGCGCGTCACCCGCGTGAAAACCGCAGGCGATGTTGGCTGAGGTGACGTGCCGCAGCACGGCCGCATCGTCGCCAAGGCGGTAGAGCCCAAAGCTCTCGCCCATATCGCTGTTGAAATCGATCTCAGGCACGAGCGCGCTCCCCTGCGGTGGCCATCTCCATGGCGTCAAATGCTTCGTCCTGCAGCATGGCAAGTCGCTGTGCTTCCTGCAGGTCCACCAGCACAAAGCGCACCGCCTCGCCCGGCATTTTCTGCGCCAGGCGCGGCAGGTCCACCGCGCACACATGGGCAATCTTGGGATAGCCGCCGGTGGTCTGGCGGTCCGCCATCAGCACGATGGGCTGGCCGTCGGGCGGCACCTGGATTGTGCCGAAGGCCACGGACTCGGACAGCATCTCGGCAGGTGCGGCCAGCGCGAGGGGCGTGCCTTCCAGGCGGTAGCCCATGCGGTCCGATTGCGCGCCAATGCGAAACGGCTCGCTGACCAGAGCATGCCTGGCGGCATCGGAGAAGCGCGCCCATTCGCGCCCGGCGACGATGCGCACCGGCTGGTCCGGCGCGACCAGAACATCGGCCGGGAACACGGGGCGATCGGCATGCGCGGTCGGGGCGGCGACGCCGTCGCGCAAGGCAATGCGATCGCCCTTGCGCAACGGCTTGCCGGCCGCGCCGCCATAGCCGCCGCGCACAAAGGTGCTGCAGCTGCCCATGACTGGCAACAGCGCAAACCCGCCGCGCACCGCCAGGTAGGCACGCAGGCCGCTGCGGCGCTTGCTGAAGGCCAGCACGGCACCTGCGGCAACAGGCACCGCGCGCGCCATCGGCACGGGCGCGCCGTCGAGCGTAGCGTCAAGGTCCGCCCCGCACAAGGCGATCACGGCCGGTACGTGGAACTGCAGCGTGGGGCCCATCAGCGTGATCTCCAGCGTTGCATTGGCGGCGATATTGCCGACCAGTGCATTTGCCAGCCGGTGGGCACGCTCATCCATGGCGCCGTTGGCAGGCACGCCAAGCTGCTGGTAGCCGTTGCGGCCAAGATCCTGGAAGGTGCTCAGGGCACCGGGCTTGATGACTTCTATGCTCATGGCTGCACACCTGCGCCCGCCTGCATGGATTCGAATGCTTCGGCCGAGATCGGCAGGAAGCGCACACGGTCGCCGGCGGCCAGCAGGCACGGCGACGCGCGATGCGGGTCGAACAGCGCCACGGGCGTACGCCCGATCAGGTTCCAGCCGCCCGGCAAGGTCATGGGGTAGATCACCGTCTGGCGGTTGGCCAGGCCAATGGAGCCGGCCGGCACCGCGGTACGCGGCGTGCTGCGGCGGGGCGGACAAAGGCGCGCGTCGAAGCGCCCCACATACGGATGCCCCGGCGCGAAGCCCAGCATCAGCACATCGACCGGCTCGGCGGCATGCAGCGCGATGACCTGCTCGGGCGACAGGCCGCAGGTGGCCGCCACATCGTCCAGATCGGGACCATGCTCGCCGCCGTAGCAGACAGGGATATCGATCACCAGCGGCGAGCTAGCGCTTGTCGAAAGCCCTTCGCGCAGGAGTTCGCCGATCATCGCGCAGAGCATCTCGAACGCAGCGCTGCTGCCCGTCGCGCGGGCCACGGCGATCGGCTTGTAGTGCACGCCCACGGTGGTCAGCGCGGGCACGATGTCGGTCACGCCGGGCAAGGCCGCTGCGGCGATCCGCACCGCTGCCGCGCAGGCCAGGCGGTTGGTGGCGATATCGGCGACGGTGCCAAACTCGACAATCAGGCAGCGGTCGCCGGACGGCGCGATCCGCCAGGTCGATTGCGCGCACGCCGCGGCGTGTTTCATGTCCTGCGCGGTCATGCCGGCACCTCCCCGGCGGACGGCGCGGGCTCGGCCGCCGGCACGGCGGACTCCCCCAGCAGCACCGCCAGCTCGCGCTCCACAAAACCGGTATCGACCCGGCCGGCGCGGAAGTCCGCATGATCCAGCACGCGGCCAAGGAACACGGCGTTGTGCCGGATGCCTTCGATCTCGGTCGCGCCGAGCGCCGCCTGCATGGTAGTGATGGCCGCTTCGCGGTCGGTGCCATAGGCAATCAGCTTGGCGATCATCGGATCGTAGAACGGCGTGATGGCATCACCCTCGCGCACGCCGGTGTCGACGCGCAGCCCGGCCATGCCCGCCGGCAGGCGAAAGCGCGCCAGTTTGCCAGGCGATGGCATGAAATGCCGCGCCGGATTCTCGGCATACAGCCGGCACTCGATGGCCGCGCCGCAGCGCCGGATCTCATGCTGCGCGCAGGGCGCGAGCGTGCCGGCAGCGAGCCGGATCTGCGCCTGTACCAGGTCCCAGCCGGTGATGGCCTCGGTCACGCCGTGCTCCACCTGGATGCGCGTGTTCATCTCGAGGAAGAAGAACTCGCCGCTGTCCGCGTCCAGGATGAACTCCACCGTGCCCGCGCCGCGATAGCGCTGGTGCTCGGCCAGCGCCACCGCCGCCGCGCTCATGCTGGCCAGCACGGCGGCAGGCACGTTGGGCGCCGGGCTTTCTTCAATGATCTTCTGGAAGCGGCGCTGCACCGAGCATTCGCGCTCGAACAGGTGCACCGCCGTGCCGTCGCCGTAGCCAAACACCTGCACCTCAATATGCCGGGCGCGCGGCACGTAGCGCTCCAGGTAGATGCTGGCGTCGCCAAAAGCCTTCAGGGCCAGCGCCTGGGTGGATGCCACCGTGGCTGCCAGCGTGTCTGGCCCGTCGACGCGCTTCATGCCGATGCCGCCACCGCCGCCGGCGGCCTTCACCAGCACGGGATAGCCAACGCGCTGCGCCTCGGCATGCAGGTGCGACAGGTCGCCGGGCAAGAAGCGGATGCTGCCAGGCAGCACCGGCACGCCGCACGCGGCGGCAATGTCGCGGGCGCGGTTCTTGTCGCCCATGTTCTCGATCGACTCCACGGATGGGCCGATCCATTGCATGCCTTGGGCTTGCGCCGCGCGGGCAAACGCGGTGTTCTCGGAGAGGAAGCCATAACCGGGATGCACGCCATCGGCGCCGTGCGCCGTGCCTGCGGCGAGCACCGCTGCCACGTTCAGGTAGCTCTGCGCCGCCGGCGCGGAGCCGACCGCCACGGCGATGTCGGCCATTTCACAGTGCAGCGCGCCGGCATCGGCGGCCGAATGCACGGCCACGGTTTCGATGCCGAGCGCTTGCGCGGCGCGGATGATGCGGCAGGCGATCTCGCCACGGTTGGCAACCAGGATTCTTCGCATATCGGCTAAGTCTTGCAGCTACTGCTTGGGGGCGATGCACGCGGGGCGGGCGAGCCCTGCCCCGCGTGCGGCGGCCGGCCTTGTGGCCGGTCTCACTCGGGTCTGGCCTTGATCTGACGCTGGGGTTACTTGGCGAACAGCGAAGCGATATTGGCGAAGGCCTTGAGCTCCAGCGCATTGCCCGACGGGTCGAGGAAGAACATCGTGGCCTGCTCGCCGACCTCGCCCTTGAAGCGGATATGCGGCTCGATGATGAACGACAGGTTGGCGGCCTTGAGCTTGTCGGCGGCGACATGCCACTGATCCATCGGCAGCACCACGCCAAAGTGGCGCACCGGCACGGCATCGCCATCCACGGCGCTGGTGTTGCGGTGGCCTGCTTCTTCCGGCGCCAGGTGGGCCACGATCTGGTGGCCGTAGAAGTTGAAATCCACCCAGTCCGGCGCGCTGCGCCCTTCGGGGCAGCTCAGCAGGTCGCCGTAGAACGCGCGCGCGGCGGCGATGCTGTGGACGGGGAAGGCAAGGTGGAACGGGGCGAGGACGGGCGTGATTTCGCTCATGGCGCTGGGGGATCGATGGGTCGTGTGTGGGTCGGGTCTTGGCCTGCCGCCGGCAACGCGCCGGCCGGTGAACCAATGAGTGAAAGTCTAGGCATGGCGATAAATTAAAAAAAGCGATATATTTTTGACCTTAGCTACATGGAAATTGATGAATCGAACATGCTGCGCGAGCTCAAGACCTTTATCGCCGTGGCCCGGCACGGCACCTTTGCCAGCGCGGGCGCCCGCATCGGGCTGACCCAGTCGGCGGTCAGCGCGCAGATCCACCGGCTGGAGCAGGAGTTCGGCTTCGCCCTGTTCGACCGTACCGGCCGTTCCGCGCGCCTGAACGCCTCGGGCCGGGAAACCCTGGCGCTGGCGGAGGAGCTGATGACGCTGTACGCACGCATCGGCGAGCATGGCGGCAGCGCCGAGCGCAGCGGCATGGTGCGGGTGGGATCGATCGCCTCGGCCCAGGTGTCGTTCCTGGTCGAGGCCATGGCCGCCTTCCGCGCAGCGCTGCCCGGCTGCCGCATCCGCGTGGTGCCAGGCGTGTCGCTGAACCTGCTGGGACAGGTGGATGCGGGAGAGATCGATATCGCGGTGATGATCCGGCCGCCCTTTGCACTGCCATCCGAACTGGAGTGGCGCACGCTGGTGATGGAGCCGTTCGTGCTGCTCGTGCCAGCCGCCATGGCAGGTCAGGCGTGGAGCGACGCGCTGGAATCCGCGCCCTTTATCCGCTACGACCGCGGCTCATTCGGTGGCCGGCTGGTCGACCAGTTCCTGCGCCAGTCGCGCCTGGCGGTGCAGGACGCCATCGAGCTGGATGAGTTGCAGGGCATCGTGCAGTTGGTGGCGCGTGGCCTTGGCGTGGCTCTGATTCCGCAGACGGCGGCGCAGGGCACATGGCCAGACGGCGTGATTGCCCTGCCGCTCGGCGACGACACCTTCCACCGGGAAATCGGGCTGGTGGAGCGCCCGCGCCATAGCCGGCAGCCGGTGGCAAGCCGCCTTGCGGAGTACATCAGCGAGGCGGCGTCGGGCGACGAGGCATAGGCACGCGCGCATCCCCATGCTGCCTTGCGCCCCAGGTGCTGGGACGAATGCAACGCAAATAGAAATGATTATCGTCCGCATGAATTCGACATCAGCATTGCTACTGGGTCACGCTGGTGCCGCGCCCAGCGGTTGCCTGACACGCGAAACGCAAGGTTGCCCCCTCGTCAGGGGGATATGGGTTGCACCCGCATCCCGGCGTAATCTCTGCGCATGATTGGCACGCTGAGCCCATCCGGCGCGGCATGAACTTGTCCCGCCCGGGAAATGCAGCGTTGCCTTATAAAAATGAGAGAGGTATCGGGGAATGCATGACGATAGCGACGCAGGGTCGCGTAGCGCCACCGGGGTCAATGCGCGCAACGCTGGTGGATTCACTACCGGATTGATCCGGCCGCAAGTGCGTGAGATGGTGACGGAGGTATCCATGCGCCTCTGCGTCGTCCTGTTGCTGAGCGTGTTCGCCTATAGCGCGTACGCGCAGTGGCGCCTGGCGCCCGAGCGCATCACCTTGCTGCTGCTCGTGGTTGCCACGCTGCTGACCGTAGGCCTGTCACTGTTCTCGCGCATCCCCGAGAAGCGCGACATGCGCCCCTTGAGCTTCGTGATGTCGATTGGCGGCAGCTTCTACTATCTCGGGATCGAGCTCGATCCCGGCGTTCGCCTTGTCCCCGAGACAGTCGGGGCCACGCTGGAAGTCGCCGGCATCTTGTTCCAGTTGTTCGCCAAGCTCTCGCTGCGCGGCTCCTTCGGCATCCTGCCCGCCAATCGCGGCGTGGTGTCGCGCGGCGCGTACCGGCTCGTGCGCCACCCCATCTATCTCAGCTACCTGGTGACCGACCTTGGCTTCCTGCTGGCCAACTTCGGCTGGCGCAATGCACTGGTCTACGGCGGCCTTTATGCGTTGCAAACAGGCCGGATATTCAGGGAAGAACAATTGCTGGGCCAAGACCCGGCCTACCGCACCTATCAGGCCAATGTGCGATATCGCATCATTCCCGGCGTGTTTTAAAGGGCGGCAGGGATTGCCCGGCTCGCCACCCTTAATGGGTTAATGGGAAAACTGCCCCGGTTCCTGCAAAAGCCAACCGATCGCGGACTACCGCCAAACCATCTGGCCTCACCATCGAAATGCTTAAGGAGACTCTAATGATTCAGCGGCTAGTATCAACAGCCAGCTTGGCGCTGCTCGCATTTTTCGCTGCCGGCAGCGTCGGCGCGCAACAGCAGCCGATGAATGCAAAGGAAGCCAAGGCAAAATTCGCGGAGAAGTTCGCCGCCGCCGATACCAACCACGACGGCAAGCTGACGAAAGAGGAGGCGCAGGCGGGCATGCCCGAGGTCTACAAGAACTTCGACGCGATCGACACCAGGAAGAAGGGCGAGATCACGCAGAAGCAGATTGGCGCCTATTGGGCGGCCAAGGCCAAGCAGCGCGCCGCGGCGCAGAATCCCGGAAGCCTGAACTGAGTCGACGGCGCCGGCAATCAAGGCAGAGTCTGGCAAAGTTCCCCGGCACTGGCCAGAGCCAGGCCAGTGCCGGGAAGCTTTAATGCTGTTTAGTGCTGATTTAAGGCTTATCCAATGATGGATGGTCCCTGGCTATATTCCAGTCAGGTCAGGAGGTTGAAGGCGAACCCTAGCGCAATCGCGCCGCCTAGCGCTTCCACTGCCGCCAGCGCGAGAAGGTTTTTCAAAACGAATGCGTCGTCCTGCTTGGTCACCATGGTGTTGTCTCCTGAAGTAGGAATCCACGGCTGGACGTTAGTGGAAAGCACGGCAGCATCTGTCCACACGCCAGCCACGTCTCAACTCGCTTCCAGTAGACCGCAACGCAGCGCCGGCGAAAAGCTGGCATAAACCCCTATTCAGGGCCGGCTGGCCGAAGCCTCGCGCGCAGGCAACGCACCTTCCCAAGCCCTCCCCCTACTGCAGCACGAAGCCCTGCTCCCGCACCGCTTGCGAATCCAGCCCGATCTGGACCTTGAATTCCCCCGGCTCGGCGGCGTATTCGAGCTTGGCGTTGAAGAACTTCAGCTTGTCCTCATCGAGGGCAAAACGCACCACGCGCTCCTCGCCGGCCTTGAGCATGAGCTTGTGGAAGTCCTTGAGCTCCTTCACCGGCCGCACCACGGAGGCGGCGACGTCCTGGAGATAGAGCTGGACCACGGTTTCGCCGTCGCGCTGGCCCGTGTTCCTGACCGTCACGCTGGCCTCGATGCGGCCATTGCGCGGCATGGTAGGGCTCGACAACGTGATGCCGGACACGCTGAAGTCCGTATAGCTCAGTCCATAGCCGAACGGGTACAGCGGGCCGGACGTTTCCTCGAAGTATTGCGAGGTGTAGTTTGGCGGCTGGCCCGGCACGAACGGGCGCCCGATGCGCAGCTGGTTGTAGTAGGTGGGGATCTGCCCGAGCGAGCGCGGGAAGGAAATGGGCAGCTTGCCCGAGGGGTTGTAGTCGCCGAACAGCACGTCGGCAATGGCATGGCCGCCTTCGGTGCCGGCGTACCAGGTCTCGAGCACGGCGTCGGCGTTGTCCTTCACCCAGTTGATGGTGAGCGGGCGGCCGTTCATCAGCACCACCACCATCGGCTTGCCGGTGGTCTTGAGCGCCTTGAGCAGCGTCTCCTGGTTGCCCGGCAGCGACAGTGTGGTACGGCTCGAGGCTTCGTGCGACATGCCGCGCGACTCGCCCACGGCCACCACGATCACGTCGGCGCTGCGCGCCGCCGCTACGGCTTCGGCAATCATGTCGCCGGGGGCGCGCTTGTCCTGGACAATCTCGGGCTTGTCCCAGTTCATGAAGTTCAGGTAGCCGACCACGCCGGCGTCGTCGGTCACGTTCCCGCCGCGGGCATAGACCACGCGGCCCTTGTCGCCGAGCGCGTCGCGCATGCCTTGGAGCAACGTCACCGTCTGAGCGGATTTACCGGCCGCGGACCAGCTCCCCATGGTGTCGATGGGCGCATCGGCCAGCGGCCCGACGACTGCGACGGTGCCGGCCTTCTTCAGCGGCAGCGTGCGCTCGCGGTTCTCGAGCAGCACCAGCGACTGGCGCGCGGCGGCACGTGCGGGCTCCCGGTGCAGGCGGCTCTGCGCGTCGACGTCCGCCGGGTCCTGCCCAGCCGCGCCGATGCGCTTGTAGGGGTCCTGGAACAGTCCCAGGTCATACTTGGCGCCCAGAATCTCGCGCACCGCGTCGTCGATGACGCCCATGGGCACTTCGCCGGACTTCACCAGTTCGGGCAGGTGATCCCGGTAGGCGGCGTCGTGCATGCTCATGTCGACGCCGGCCAGGATGGCGAGCTTGGCGGACTCGCGCGCATCCTTGGCCACGCCATGCTTGGTCAGCTCGTCGATGGCCCCGTGGTCGCTCACCGTGATGCCCTTGAAGCCCCAGGTCTTGCGCAGCAGGTCCCGCAGCAGCCATGTGTTGGATGTGGCCGGCACGCCGTTGATCGAGTTCAGCGCGATCATGACGCCGCCGGCGCCGGCATCGATGCCGGCCCGGTACGGGGGCAGGTAGTCCTGGTACATGCGGATCGGGCTCATGTCGACCGTGTTGTAGTCGCGCCCGCCTTCCACCGCGCCGTATAGCGCGAAGTGCTTGACCACGGCCATGACGCTGTCGGCATTGGCCAGGGACGTACCCTGAAAGCCCTTGACGCTGGCCCGGGCGCACAGCGAGACCAGGTAGGGATCCTCGCCGAATCCTTCCGACGTGCGCCCCCAGCGCGGATCGCGCGAGATGTCGACCATCGGCGCGAAGGTCATGTCCAGGCCGTCCGCGCTGGCTTCGATGGCCGAGATGCGCGCGCTCTGCGCCACGGTTTCCATGTCCCAGCTGGATGCCAGACCCAGGCTGATCGGGAAGATGGTGCGGTGGCCGTGCACCACGTCGTAGGCAAAGAAGATGGGGATCTTCAGGCGGCTGCGCTCCACCGCCGCTTGCTGCATCGGCCGGTTGTCCTTGCGCGTCACCGAGTTGAATGTGCCGCCCACCCGGCCTGCCGCGATCTCCTTGAGCAACTGGGGCTGGGGCATGTCCTCGCCGATGCTGATGAGGCGCAGCTGCCCGATCTTTTCCTCCAGCGTCATCCGTCCTATGAGATCGGCGACGAAGGCATTCTTGTCGCCGGCGGCAGCCGGCGCGGTGCCGGCAAGAACCGGCGAACAAACCAGGCTGGCCGACAGGGCCAGCAAAGAAAGCATTCTCATCTGATGGTTATCCAGGTGGCGCGACAAGGTAGCTGCCCCGCGATGGTGCGCGTTTCCTGCCTGACAGGCACGCAAAGCGAAATACGCTATCGTTTATCTTTCTGCACTGCGCCCGCAGTTTACCGCCACTACACTATCGGCTGCCGCCGCGTGTGCCGTGGCAGCCTTGCGTAACCTGTTTTTCTGGAGAGATTCGTGGTTCTTGCCGTCATCGCCGCATCGTTTCGTAACAAGATGCAAATCGCCTTGCCAACGCTGATGGCCGCGGGAGCACTGCTGGCTGGCTCCCAGGCCAGCGCGTTCTCCCTTGACGACGTGGCACCCCGCGCCAAGGCCCTGGCAGACAAGCCCTATGCCGCACCGGTCAGCAACCTGCCTCCCCTGTTCAGCCAGATGCAGTTCGCCGACTACATCAAGATCCAGCCCCAGCGCGACAACCTGGAATGGAAGGACCAGGGCACGCCGTTTCGCCTGGGCTTCTACCACCAGGGCATGCAGTTCGGCAGCCCGGTGCGCATCAACGAGATCGTCGGCGGCGCGGCCCATGAGATCAAGTACGACCCCGCGCGGTTCGACTTCGGCGACCTGAAGCTCGACAAGTCCGCCACCGCCAAGCTCGGCTATGCCGGCTTCCGGGTGCTCTACCCCATCAACCGCGCCGACAAGCTCGACGAGATCATGAGCGTGCTGGGTGCCAGCTATTTCCGGGTCATCGGCAAGAACCAGGTCTATGGCCTGTCCAGCCGCGGCCTGGCCATCGATACCGGGCTGCCCGTCGCCGAGGAGTTCCCGGCCTTCCGCGAGTTCTGGATCGTGCGGCCCGATCCGCAGGACAAGCATCTGGTGTTCTACGCCCTGCTCGACTCCCAGCGCGCCACGGGCGCCTACCGCTTCGACCTCTACCCCGGCGAGGACGCGGTCCTCAAGGTGCAGGCGCGCATCTACCTGCGCGGGCCCGTCACCAAGCTCGGCGTGGCGCCGCTGACCAGCATGTTCCTGTTCGGGCCCAACCAGCAGCGCGACCAATACAACTTCCGCCCTGCCCTACATGACTCCGACGGGCTCGCCATCCATACGGGAAGTGGCGAATGGCTGTGGCGGCCGCTGAACAACCCGCGCAACCTGGCCATCAGCACCTTCCAGGTCACCAATCCCAAGGGTTTCGGGCTGCTCCAGCGCGAGCGTAACTTCTCAGCCTATGAAGACCTGAAGGACCGCTATGACCTGCGCCCGAGCGCCTGGATCGAGCCCCAGGGCGACTGGGGCAAGGGCAAGGTCGAGTTGGTGGAGATCCCCACGCCGGACGAAACCAACGACAACATCGTCGCCTTCTGGACGCCGGACCAGTTGCCGCCCAAGGGCCAGCCCCTGAAGGCGGATTACACCATGCACTGGACTCGGAACGAGCGCGCCCTGATGGACAAGGATCTGGCGTGGGTCAAGCAGACGCTGCGCTCGGCGGGAGAAATCACGCAAGCCAACCTGATCCGCCGTCTCGATGGCAGCACCGGCATCGTGGTCGATTTCGAAGGCCCCGTGCTGGCGAACCTCCCCGCCGGCACGCAGGTCGGCGCGCAGGTCAGCGTGAGCAACAATGCCGAGATCATCGAAAGAATGGTCGAGCCCAACCCCGTCATCAAGGGCTGGCGGCTGAACATGCGGATCAAGGTCAAGGATCCGAAGCAAGTGGTGGAAATGCGCGCGGCGCTGGTGTCGGGCGACAAGACACTGAGCGAGACGTGGAGCTACCAGATGCCGCCCTATTCGGTCGGCGAGAAAAAATAAGCGAAATCAGGAGCAGAACATGACATGCTGCTGAATGCGAATCCCACCGGGGTTTTCCCGATCGCGCCCACGCCGCAGACCTGCCGTCCTGATGCCCTCCCCCGTTTTGCGATTGGCGTCCCGGCTCAGGCGACCGCGCTGTGGGTCGCCGGCATCACACCTTGGACCGACTCGGCAAAGCGCTCGACGATGCGGTCGATATCCTGCGCCGAGCAGATGAACGGCGGCGCAAAGAGCACGTGGTCGCCCCGCACGCCGTCCACGGTGCCGCCCATCGGATAGATCAGCAGCCCATTCTGCATGGCGGTGGACTTGAGCCGGGCATGCATTTTCAGGGCCGGGTCCAGCGTCGCCTTGGTCTCGCGGTCGGCCACGAACTCCACGCCGACAAAGAGGCCGCGGCCGCGGATGTCGCCAACGCTGGGGTGGTCGCCCAGCGTTTCGCGCAGCCGGGCGCGCAGCTGCTCGCCGCGTGCCAGCACGTTGTCCAGCAGACGGTCCTCGGCGATGGTGCGCTGCACGGCCAGGGCCGCCGCGCAAGCGGTGGCATGGCCGATATACGTATGCCCATGCTGGAAGAAGCCGCTGCCGTTGACCACCGCGTCATAGATACGGCTGCTCGAGATCATCGCGCCGATCGGCTGATAGCCCGCGGCCAGGCCCTTGGCGATGGTCACGATGTCGGGCACCACCCCATCTTCCTCACACGCGAACAGGTAGCCGGTGCGGCCCATGCCAGACATGATCTCGTCGAGGATCAGCAGCACGCCGTACTTGTCGCAGACGGCGCGAATGCGCTTGAGATAGTCCGCCACCGGCGGTACCGCGCCGGCGGTGGCGCCCACGACGGTCTCCGCCACAAACGCGGCGACGCTCTGCGGGCCGAGTTCGAGGATCTTGGCTTCAAGCTCGTCGGCAAGGCGCTGCGCGTACTGCTGGTCGGTCTCGCCCGCTCCCTGGTCGCGATACGCGTAGCACGGCGCCACATGGTGCGCCGGCACCAGCAGGGGCAGGAATGGCTCGCGGCGCCATGCATTGCCACCGATGGCCAGCGCGCCCAGCGTGTTGCCGTGATAGCTCTGGCGGCGCGCGATGAAGTGGCGGCGCTCCGTCTGCCCGATCTCCACGAAGTATTGCCGCGCCAGCTTCAACGCGGCCTCCACCGCCTCGGAGCCGCCCGAGACAAAGTAGACATGATTGAGGTCGCCGGGTGCGGCCTGCACCAGGGTCCGGGCCAGTTCTTCCGACACTTCGGTGGTGAAGAACGACGTATGCGCATAGGCGAGCGAGTCCACCTGCTGCTTGATGGCCTCGATCACGCGGGGATGCCCGTGGCCCAGGCAGGACACCGCGGCCCCGCCTGAAGCGTCGATATAGTGCTTGCCGTTGCTGTCGATCAGCTCGATGCCCTTGCCGGCGACTGCCACGGCGAGAGTCTGGCGGGGATTGCGGTGGAATACGTGGGTCATGATGTTTGGTGTTGAAGCGTAAAGTCGAATCAGGGGCGCGGGCGGTGCATGAGAACCTGGCCGGGGAATGCGGGAATGACGTGTGTTGCTTCCCACACGCGCTGGCCGTTGACCCAGACGCCGTCGATGCCTTCGCTGAGGCGAATCGGATCCTCGAAGGTGGCGTTGTCCTGCACGCGGTCTGCGTCGAACAGGACCAGGTCGGCGAACTGGCCGGCCCGGACCAGCCCGCGGTCCGTGAGCCCGTATTGCTCGGCGGCAAGCCCGGACATCTTGCGCACGGCCTGCTCGAGTGTCATCAGGCCGGTCTCGCGCACCATCCGCGCGAGGATACGCGGGAAGGTGCCCCACTGGCGCGGATGGGGACGCGGGTCGAACGGCAATCCATCCGAGCCAAAAATGGTCAGGAGGAAGCTGGCAATGCGCTCGACGTCCGCTTCATCCATGATGAAGTAGATGGCGGCGGCAGGCTTCAGCCTATCCAGCAGGCCATGCTCGTCCAGCCCCAGCGTCTGCATGAGTTCCTGGAAATCCCGGCCGCCCGCATCCGGATAGCCTTTGGACCAGGTGATCATGGTGCGCGAGGATTGGCGTACGCGATCCAGCCGGAGCATGGTCGAGGTGGCGAGATAGGGATGGCAGTCCAGGCACAGTGGCTGCAGCTTGGACGCTTTGTCCAGGATGGCCAGGGTTTCCACGGAGCGGCCGTGATTGCGTTTGCCTGCCACCTTGTGATGCGAGAAGACGATGCGGCAATCCAGCGCCCCACCAATCCTGAGCGCCTCTTCCATCGATGGCACGATATCGTCGGTCTCGTCGCGCAGGTGGGTGGAGTAGATGCCCCCGAATGCCCGCAGCGGCTCGCAGACCTGGATGATCTCCTCTTCCGTGGCCGCGGCGGCCGGCGGATAGAAGGTGCCAGTGGAAACGCCGAAGGCGCCTGCCTTCATGGCTTTTTCCACCTCCATGCGCATGACGGCCACTTCCTCGGCATTGGCCGCGCGGCTCACGTCCGGCATGGCCTTGACGCGGAGCGTGGAATGGCCGAGCAATGGCACCACATTCACGTTGGCCGGCTTGGCGCGCATGGCATCAAGCCAATCGGCAAACTCGGCAAACCGGAACAGTGCCGCCGGCCCCATCAGGTCCAGGGGCTGCGGCGGATCGCTGGTGACCAGCGGCGCCACGCTGATGCCGCAGTTGCCTGTCACCACCGTGGTGATGCCCTGCGAGACCTTGGGCTCCATCTCCGGATGCACCAGCAGGTAGCCGTCGTCGTGCGTGTGGGCATCGATGAAGCCCGGCGCCAGCACCCGGCCCGCCGCGTCGATCACTACCCTGGCCTGCATGCCGGCCAGGTCGCCGACGGCAACGACCCGGTCGCCTGCGACGGCGACATCCGCGATGCGCCGCGGCGCGCCCGTGCCGTCGACCAGGGTCGCGCGCCGGAACAGCAGATCTGCAGTGCTGGCGGCCTCAATGGGCAATTCCGACATGACTTATCTCCCCCTGCTTACTGTGGCTCGATTCCCGCTTGCTTGACCACCTCCGCCCACTTCACGGTTTCCCGGGCCGCAAAGCCGGACAGCGCCTGCGGCGCGCCGCCGATAGGTTCCGCGCCAAGGGCCGCGAATTTCGCCTTCAAGGCGGGATCGGCCAGTGATTGATTGAACGCGGCGTTAAGCCGCGCAACGCTTTGCGCGGACGTGCCGCCTGGCGCCACCAGCCCGCCCCACGCCACGCCTTCGAAACCCGGCACACCGGATTCGGCGATGGTGGGCAGCTCCGGCAGCATGGGGGAGCGATTCAGGCTGGTCACCGCCAGCGCCCTGAGCTTGCCCGCCTTGATCAGCGGCAGGATCGTGGGCATGTTGTCGATCAGCACGTTGACCTGCCCGCCCATCACATCGGTGGCGGCCTGCGGGCTACCCTTGTAGCCAACGTGCATCCAGTTGAGCCTGGCTCGGTCGGCCAGCAACTGGCCGGTGAGGTGGCCCGACGTGCCCTGCCCGGGCGAGGCGAACGTCACCTTGCCGGGATGCGCATTGACGTAGCGGAGCAGTTCGGCAAAGGTCTTGACCGGCAGGTCGTTGTTGACGGCGATGACGTTGGGCACCTTGAACAGCAGCACCACCGGCACGAAATTGTCCGGGCGGTAGCTGAGTGTCTTGAAGGTGCTCTTGTTGATCGCCAGCGTGACGTTGTTGGCGTACCCCAGCGTGTAGCCATCCGGCGCGGCGCGCTCGATCTCGGAGATGCCGATGATGCCGGACGCCCCCGGCTTGTTGTCGATCACGAACGCCTGGCCGAGCGTCTTGCCTACCTCGGCGGTCAGCGCCCGCATCAGCACATCGGGGCTGCCACCCGCCGCGGACGGCACCACCAGCCGGATCGGCTTGGAGGGATAGGCATCGGCGGACCAGGCCGATGCGAGCGGGGCCGCGGCGCAGCATAGAAACGCTGTGGCCCTGAGCGTGAAGGCAACCGTGGAGTTTTTCAAAGCTTGTCCTCTGGCGTGGGGTGCTCGCACAAGCTGCCGGCACCGGTGAAGTATAAGAAAGCGCTCCCGGTTATGCAACATATGTTTCCTTGTAAACTAAAGAGATTCGCTCGATTCATCCAGCGCCGAACCACGCCGGGGTCACGTCCCGTGCGTCGGGTGACCAGTTGTGCAACAATCGTTACATCCGCCAACCAGGACACCGCCCATGCCTATCGAAGTCTCCATGCCGCCGCAGAGCCTGGATGCATTGCTGGTTCATCTCCGGGAGAACTTCGCCACGCTCAGTACGCAGTTCCAGGGCGGGGCGCGCTACCTGCTCGATCATCCGCAGGAGATTCCCATCCTTTCCATGCGCAAGATTGCCGCGAATGCGGGTGTCCAGCCAGCCACCCTGGTGCGCCTGGCGCAGTTCCTTGGCTTCGAGGGCTGGCAGGGCCTGCGCGAGCTGTTTGTCGAGTCGATCCGCGGCGGCCCGCAGCCCTATGCCAAGCGTGCCAAGAAGCTGGTGCGCGAGAGCGGGTCGAGCCGGATGCTTACGGAAATGCTCGACGCCCAGCACCGCAACCTCGACCTGACTGGCGCTAACAATGCCGAGTCGATGCCGCAGGCTGCCGACCTGCTCAGCGCCGCGCCCAATGTGTATGTAGCGGGCTTTCGCTCGTGCTATCCCATTGCGTTCACGCTGCACTACGTGTATCGGCTGTTTCGCCCAACGGTGCACCTGATCCGTGGCGATGCGGGCACGCTCGAGATGGAGCTGCGCGCCCTGACGGCCAAGGACGCCGTGGTGGTGGTGAGCTTTGCGCCCTACTCCCAGGAGAGCATCCGCGTGGCCGATGCCGCGCGCGAGGCCGGCTGCCGCGTGGTCGCTCTGACCGACAGCACCGTCGCGCCAATTGCCTTGCATGCCGATTGCACGCTGCTGTTCTCTATCGACAGCCCTTCGTTCTTTCCGTCCATCACGGCCGGCGTGGCGGTGGCGGAAGCCCTGGTCGAGCAGTTGCTCGCCAAGAAGGGCAAGGGCGCGATCAAGGCGCTCGAACTCGCCGAAGGCCAGTTGCACCAGACGGGCGCCTATGTTCCGGCCAAGCGGAGCTAGCCGTGCGGACATGCGGATCCGGCTAGTATCCCGTTCAGCTGACTCGTTCGCAAAGTCTGTTGAGCTTGGAGCAGGAATTGTAGGTTGGGGGAAGTGTGCGATGTGTATTGCTTGTGGCCCGCGTCAGCGGGCTGTCCTGTTCCGCTGAGATCCGTTAACAACGGAACGGGACACTAGCTGCGCGGGTAGCTGCCGGCCTGCGCATTGCGGCATAACCCTTGGGCTTCCAGGAACAGCGCCGCGTCGAGGCACCTCTCTTCCTGCCAGGCAGGCGCGATCAGCTGTACGCCCAAGGGCATGCCGGCCACGGCGCAAGGCGCGGCCACCACGGGCAGCCCGGCCAGCGAAACCGGACGGGTCAGGTGGCCGGCATCCGCGCGCGGGGCGTAGGTTCGCTTGCTGCCGGCGATCTGCTCCATCCCGATCAGGGGGGCTGCATAAGGCGTGGTGCACGCCAGCAGCAGGTCAACCTCGTCGAACAGTGCCTCCAGCTTTGCGCGCCACACGGCCTGGTAGGCCTTGGCCGTCCGGTACCAGCTCTCGGGAATGGCCAGGCCGGCCAGCATGCGCTGGCGTACAAAGGCGCTATAGCCAGGATGGCGCTCGGCAAATCCGCGTTGAAAATGATTGCGCCCCACTTCAAACGCGGAAATGATCGATGCGGCGTCGCGGGCCAGATCGGCTTCGGGCAGATCGATCATGCGCGCAGATCCAAACGCAGAAGCAACACGCAGCACGGCATCCTGGGCCTCGTCTTGCGCAAAATCGCCAAAGCCGGCTTGCAGAATCCCCACGCGCAGGGCGGCCATCGAAGCGCCGGCTGCCGGCATCGGCTCGCCGGTGGCGGGTACGGCCCCCAGCATTGCGCGGTACGCCAGTGCCAGCCCGGTAGCATCCGAGGCCATCGGACCAACCGCGTCCAGGCTCTCGGCATAAGGGAAGCACCCTTGCGTCGAAATGCGACCCGTGGTCGGCCGCAGGCCCCAGATGCCGCAGAACGACGCCGGCGCGCGAATGGATCCGTTGGTATCGGACCCGATGCCGACCGGTGCGACACCGGCTGCAATCGCCGCGGCGGTGCCCGCCGACGATCCGCCCGCGATCCTGGCTGGATCCAGCGGATTGCGCACCGGCCCGCCGATCACGCTCTCGCCGGTAGCGCCGCAGGCATACTCGTCCATCTGTGTCAGCGCCACCGGGATCGCGCCGGCTGCCATCAACGCTTGCACCACGGCGGCGCTGCTGGTGGCGGGCGGCTCGCTCGCCCGCGCATGGGCGCCGGCAAGCGTCGCGTGGCCTTGCACGTCCAGCAGGTTCTTGATGACGAAGGGCACACCGGCCAGAGGGCGCGGGGCCTCGCCGCCAAAGCGCGCCGCGCCACAGGCGCCAGCGCCGGCAGTGGCCTCCTCCACCAGCAGCCGGGAGACGCAGTTCAGCGCCTCGACCTGTGCCGCCCTGGCAAGGCTAGCCCGAACCACGTCTTGCGCGGTAAGGCTGCCGCTCCGGAGCTGCGCCGCGATGCCAGCGGCGCAATGCAAATCAGCCGCCATTGCCGCTCTCCCCCCTACCGCGCTCCTGCCCGCATGCCATGGCGATGGCAAGCCCCTGCGCCATGCCCTCCATGCCCTGCACCAGCGCCACCACGGCCTCGGTATCCTGCGCGCAAACCGGCGGCCGGACCTTGCCGATGGCCACCTCGACGGCGGCAAGCAGTTCCGCCTGCGTCATGCGTTGCATCGCCATCTCACACCGGCCGGTCGGACATGAGCTTGCGCGGAATGGCGAGGATCAGCGCCGCGGCAATCAGCATCATGGCGGCCAGTGCCAGCACGCCCAGCGAGATGCTGCCGGTGGACTGCTTGATGCCGCCCATGAGCACGGGGCCGATCAAGCCGGCGAGGCTGGCAGCGCTGTTGATCATGGCGATGCCGCCGGCGGCGGCCGTGCCTGCCAGCACGCGGCCCGGCAGGCCCCAGAACATTGCCAGCGTCGCCATCAGGCCGGAGATGCCGATGGTCAGGAACACCATGGCCATGACGGTATTGTGCGCAAACAGCGTGCTGGCCCACATGGCGGCCGCCGCGATAAAGAGCGGGACGGCGGCATGCAGGCGCCGCTCTCCCACGCGCTCTGCATGCGCCGCGTTGCGGTTCATCACCACGCAGGCGACGCTGTACGGGATTGCCGTCAGCAGGGCAATCTCGAGGGGCGACTGCATGCCCGTGGACTGGATGATGGTCGGGAGCCAGAACACCAGGCCGTAGTTGCCGATATTGAACAGCAGGCAGATGCCCATCAGCATCCACAGCACCGGGGACTTGAGCGCGGCCACGAAGCTCGTGTTCTTGCGGGCGTTCTCGGTCGATAGCGTGGCTGTGATCGCCGCGGCTTCCGCCTTGGTCAGCCACGGCGCGGTCTGCGGCGACTCCGGCAGCATCTTGAGCACGAGCAGGCCCAGCACGATCGCCGGCAACGCTTCGATCACGAACATCCACTGCCAGCCCTGCAGGCCATGCAGATCGTGCGTGCCGGACATCAACGCGCCAGAAATCGGCCCGCCCAGTACCATCCCCAGCGGCATCGCCAGGAAGAGGATCGACATGATCTTCGACTGCCGGCCCGCCGGATACCATTTGTTCAGATACATGACCGCGGCAGGGAAGAAGCCGGCCTCCGTCACGCCCAGCATGAAACGTGCGAAGTAGAACTCCGTTGGCGTGGTCACCAGCATGGTCGCGGCGGAAACCAAACCCCACACGATCATGATGGCGGCCATGCTCTTGCGCATGCCCAGCCGGTAGATCAGCAGGCTGCTGGGTACCTGGCAGAGCATATAGCCCCAGAAGAAGATGCCGGCACCGATGCCGTACACCACGTCGCTCAGCCCCAGCGCCTGCTGCATCTGCAGCTTGGCAAAGCCAACATTCACCCGATCCAGGTAGCTGAAGAAATAGCAAAGGACGATGAACGGCACGATGCGCCTGGTCACCTTGGCGAAGGCGGCGGCGTCCAGCCCGCTCCCCGCGACGGGCGCCTCTGCCGCAACATCCAGGGCGGCGGCGTTCTTTACAACGGTCATGCTGGTCTCCTCCTGGTACGGGATTACTCAAACGCTTCGTCGTTCGGCTGGTCGTAAGCCTTCTTGACCGCAGCGCTCATCGGAAACTCGAAATTGATGTTCTTTGGCGGCACCGGCTTGCTGAACCATTTGTCGTACAGGCCCTTGATCTCGCCGCTCTTCATCAGGCCGGTGATCACCCCATCGACCAGCTTCTTGAACTCGGGATCGTCCTTGCGCATCATGAAGCCGTAGGCCTCGAACGATTGGGGCGTGCCAACCACTTCCCATTGCGCCGGGTTCGGCGCCAGCGTTTTCGCGCCCGACAGCAGCACGTCGTCCATCATGAAGGCGGCGACGCGGCCCGATTGCAGGATCAGGAACGACTCGCCGTAGTCCTTGGCGCTCTGGATGGTGATGTTGGCCTTCTTCTCGTCGTTGAGCTTGCGCAGGATCCGCTCGGACGTGGTGCCCGCATTGGTGACCACGGCCTTGCCGCTGAGATCCGGGAAGTCGTGGACCGGGCCGCCCGTCTTGACCAGCAGGCGGGTGCCGGCAACAAAGAAGGTAGTGGAGAACGACACCTGCTGCTGGCGCGCTTTCAGGTTGGTGGTGACCCCGCACTCCAGGTCGACCGTGCCGTTCTGGACCAGGGAGATGCGGTTCTGCGACGTGACCGGCACCATGCGGACGTCAAGCTTGGCCAGCCCGGTCTGCTTCCTGACCTCGGCCACCACCTTGTCGCAGATGTCCTGCGAGTAGCCGATCACCTTCTGGTTGCTGTCGTAGTAGGAGAACGGGATCGAGGTGGTGCGATGCCCGATCGTGATCGTTCCCGACTCCTTGATCCGGGCCAGCGTTGGGCTGGCAGCCACATCCGAGGCCTGGGCCGCCCCCACGCCAAGCACCGCTCCCAGCATGGCAAATCCGAGGCAGGTGGCTTTCACGGCTTTCATTTATCGCTCCTTGTTTAGCAGACATGCGATGGGCCATCGCATTGGAATACTATTCATGGAGCAACAATTGTTCCATCATGGATAACCATGAAACATATGTATTTTTCACGGCAAAAATGAAGTAACAGACGCATCACGCACCAACATTGCGATACATATGGTGCATGTCGGCCTCGTTTCGAGGCATGGCCGGACCAGCAAGCCCTCACAACAAGGCGTAGCATGTCGCTCGCCCAAGCCTTCGACCCACCCAGCCTCATGCGCTCCCTGCGTTCCATGCGATCCCTGCCGCCCCTCGTGACCCTGCGCGCGTTCGAAGCCGCCGCAAGGCGCCTGAGCTTCAGCCTGGCGGGGCAAGAGCTTTTTGTGTCACAAAGCGCCGTCAGCCACCATATCCAGCGGCTGGAGAGCGACCTGGGCGTGGCCCTGTTCGAGCGGCGTGCCCGCGCGGTTGCGCTGACCCCGGCGGGCCAGGCCTATTACGCCAAGGTGCATGCGGCGTTCGAGCTGCTGCGCGAGGGCACCGAGCAGGTACGCTCGCCCGCCAGCGCGCGTACGACGCTGACCGTGGGGCTGCTGGCGTCCTTTGGCACGCGCTGGCTGGCGCCGCGCTTGCAGGCGTTCTCCCTGGCGCATCCCGGCATCGACCTGCAGTTGCGGCCCGATATCGCCCTGGCCGACGTGGCCGGCGGCGAGGTGGACGTGGCGATCCGCTACGGGCGCGGCGCCTGGCCAGGCGTGCAAGCGCAGCAACTCATGCCGGAGCGCCTGTCGGTGGTCTGCGTGCCGGGCCTGATCGCCGGGCCGGATCGGCCCGCCAAGCCGCAGGACCTGCTGCGCTTTCCGTTCTTGTCGTCGCATGCCCGGCAGCCGTTCGAGTGGGATGCGTGGTCACGCCGCTTTGGCCTGGACCTGGGCCAGGCGCAGACTGTGCACCTGCATGACTACAACATCGTGGTGGAAGCGGCGCTAGCCGGCCAGGGCATCGCCATGGGCCGCCACCGCCTGATCGCCCAGCAACTGGCCAGCGGCGCGCTGGTGCAGGCCCTGCCCGACGCGGTACTGGATGATCCCGGCATCGGCTGGTGGCTGGTCGCGCCGCGCGGGACGCTGGGCGAGGCCGCATCGGCATTCCGTGCCTGGCTGTTGACGGTAGCCGCTGAGGATTTGCTGGAAGGAACGTGATGCCACGTGACGCCATGTGACGCCACGTAACGGAACGTATTAGTTTTGCTCATGCGTGCGGGGCAAGAATTGATTGGTTTCCCGGCCGCCAAGCCGATAGGATGGGCCTTCTCAATCTCTTTCCCGCGCAACCGACATGACCCTCTCCCTCTCCGCCCGCGTAGCCGAACTCGGCCTGACCCTGGAAGCCGCGGCCGCGCCCGCCGCCAACTACGTACCGTTCGTGCAGGACGGCAACCTGCTCTTTATCTCCGGCCAGATCTCCCGCGAGAATGGCCAGGCCGCGTACCTGGGCCGCCTGGGCGACAATATTCCGGACGAAGACGGCGTGCGGGCGGCGCGGCTGTCGGCGCTCGGCATCCTGTCGCAGATCGCTGCCGCCACGGGTGACCGGCTGGACCGGGTGGCCCGCGTGGTGCGGCTGGGCGTGTTCGTGGCCTGCACGCCGGACTTCAACCGCCAGAGCGCCATCGCCAACGGCGCATCGGACCTGATGGTGCAGGTCTTCGGCGATGCGGGCCGCCATGCGCGCAGCGCCGTGGGCGTGGCCTCGCTGCCCGCCGGCGTTGCCGTGGAAGTCGAAGCGGTCATCTCGCTGACCTCGGCCTGAACTGAACGCGCATCACAGGAACCCTCATGCCCGCTCCCCTCACCGCTGCCGCCGTTGACGCCTTGCGCGCCCTTACCCCGGGCGCGCAAGGCACCACGCATTTCAACC
>NZ_BAAILO010000201.1:55264-61964 GCF_054589115.1 Cupriavidus sp. 8B
CGAGGCCACGCTGGGGCCGATGGAAGCCGGCGTCGCGGCGCGCGAACAAACGGAACGCGCGCGCACCCTCGCCGCGCAGCTGCTGAACGCTCAACCGGCGGAGATCGCACTGACCACGGGCAATTCGCCCGGCTGGGGCGCCGCGTTCGCGGCCCTGGGGGCGTGGCAGCCCGGCGAGCGTATCCTGGTCGGGCGCCACGAATGGGGCGGTAACCTGGCCGCCATGCGCCTGACGGCCCAGCGCGCGGGCGCCTCGATCGAGACCATTGCGTCCGACAGCAGCGGCGCCGTGGACCCCGAAGCGCTGGAGGGCATGATCGACCACCGCGTGCGCCTGATTGCACTGACCTGGCTGCCGGCCAACGGCGGCCTCATCAATCCGGCAGCGGCCATCGGGCAAGTGGCGCGGCGCCACGGCATTCCGTACTTCATCGACGCGGCGCAGGCGGTGGGGCAATTGCCGATCGATGTCGCCCAGCTGGGCTGCGACGTGCTCAGCGGCGCAGGACGCAAGGCACTGCGCGGCCCAAGGGGCACAGGCCTGCTGTACGTGCGGCAGGACTTCCTGCCCCGGCTCACGCCAGCATTCGTCGACACGTACTCCGCGCCCCTGGACGCGGATGGCGAGCCGGTGTTGCGGGCCGGCGCGGCCCGCTTCGAATCGGCGGAAGCGGCGATGGCGCTGCGCTGCGGGCTGGCCAACGCCCTACAGGAAGCCCTGGAGATCGGCCTCGACAACATCCGTGCTCGGATCGACAGCACCGCGCAGGCGCTGCGCGCTCAGCTGGCCGAGATACCTGGCGTGACCGTACTGGACCAGGGCCGCGAGCGTTCCGGGCTGGTGGCGTTCAACGTGGCCGGCCAGGACGCCGTGGCGGTGCAGCGCAGGCTGGCGGCGCAGGGCGTGGTGATCGGCAGCAATGGCGTTCCCTATACGCCGCTGGACATGAACGCGCGCGGGCTCAGCCAGGTTGCCCGCGCTTCGGTCAGCTACCTGACCACAGAGGCGGAGATCGGGAGATTGCTGGACGCTTTGCGGGCTTTGGCGTGAACCGTGACGAATTGTGACGGATAGCAAAACCAAAAAGCGTGCAGACTAGCGGGCATTCCCACCAAGACCCTCAAGGATGTATGCAGATTGGACCCTTTGCCCTCCCGGTTGCCCCCCTCATCCTGATCGTCAGCATCGCCGTGGCCGTGATGGTCGGGCGCGCCATCGGCAAGGATCGGGCGAGCATCGAGCGCGTGATTCTTGCCATCGTGCTGGTGAGCCTGGTAGTAGCGCGGCTGGTGTTTGTCATGCATTACCTGCCAGCCTATGGCGCCGACTGGCTGACGATCCTGGATATCCGGGACCAGGGCTTTGACCTCCTCGCGGGCGCCACAGCGGGTGGCTGCGTGCTTGCCTGGTATCTGTTGCGCCGTCGTGCGATGCGCAAGGCGCTGCTGGCCGCGGCAGCAGCGAGCGTGGTGGTCTGGAGCGCGGCAACCCTGATGGCGGACGGTTCCGGACCGCCGCCGTCGGTCCCTGTCGTCGCGCTGGTCAACACAGCCGGCCAGCTTCAGCCCCTGGCCATGGCCAACGGCAAACCCACGGTGGTGAACCTGTGGGCCACCTGGTGCCCGCCGTGCCGGGCCGAGATGCCGGTGCTTGCCAAGGCGCAGGCTGACAACCCGCACGTGAACATCGTCTTCGTGAACCAGGGAGAGCCGCGCGATATCGTGCAGCGCTACCTGGACGAAACCGAGGTGCGGATCGGCAACCTCCTGTTTGATCCCAAGCTCGAGGTGGCTAAAGCCACGGGGGTCAAGGGGTACCCGACGACGCTTTTCTATGATGCGCAGGGCCGCCTGCTGTCGACGCATCTCGGCGGATACTCGCGGGCGACGTTCGAGCATGCCCTGAAGCAGTTCCGCTAGGCAGCGCCTGCAGACCAGGTCCTTCAACGTATCGGCCGTGACGCTGTTCGATGCGGTGATCCATGCCGACATCGGCCCGCGCTGGCGCCTGCAACTCAATGCCTCGAACCTGTTCAACAAGGCGTACGTGGCGGGCGAAGCGACGCGTTCCGCCCGCCTGCCCGCTTAGCCGCAACCTCGTGCGGCTCAGTGCGCGGGCACCCCGTTTTTCCAATGCCGCCAGTCCTTGACGATCGCGTTCACCAATGGCGCGCCAGCGCGATACAGATTGTCCAGGGCAGGCACGAAGGCCCCCTGCGCCTGATAGTCCAGGAGGTTGTCAACGCTCGACCCGCCTTCTGGCGGGCGGTCGAAGTCCGATCCTGCGCGCAGTACCGCAACGCGCTGCGTGTCGGCAAGACCTGCCGCCTGCGCGCGCTTGATGACTTCAAAGGTCGCGTTGTCCTCTTGCTGCGTGGTGCAGTAAACGCCCCTGCCGTCGGTCAGCAGCTTGGTCCAGTCCCGCGCGCGTTGTCCCAGCGCGTTTCCGGAGAACCATGTATCGCTTGCGAGGGTGTCGCACTGGATCACGGCAGGCGGCTGGTTGGCGGGCGCGCTCTGGTATTTCGCCCGGTAGGCTTGCGCTTGTTCACTGTCTGCGAGCTTCACGTCACGTGAGAGCGCATAGGCTTTTTGCAGCAGTGCCTCGTTGAGCCGGAATACTTCCGTACGGTAGTCGAGGGGCGGCTTCTCCGTTTCACTCCGGGTGTTGATGCCGAGATAGCCCGACTTCCAGCCGCTGGGGATTTCGCGGGCATCCAGCTCCCACTGGATGCCAAAGTCGACCAGGTAGCGCGCCCATGCCACGGAACCAAGGGTACCCTGTGCCGGGTCGATGCCCGCGATGCCCGATACCAGGAAGTATGTCTTTCTCAGGTCGAATAGCCTTGAATACAGCAGCGCTGCCATGGAGGCGGCGGCGTTGGCATGGCCCATGCCGGTCGTGACCACGCAGACATCATCGCGATTGCAAAGCAGCGCCGGTGCGTCGGGTGACAAGCCGGGAACGGCAATTTTCTGCGTAGGCCCGAGGTGATCGAGCCATGTCCTGGCTTCCGGCGCGAACATCGCGATGACGAGCACCTTGACCGACCGGGGCGAGTATGGGCGTGAGGGCGGCGTGGCATGCGCGCCCGCCAGGGACAGGCATGCCAGGCCGGTGCAGGCAAGCGTGCGAAACATCGTTTTTTTCAACATGGGCTGCCTTGATCCGTCGCGGCGTTGTCTGGATGCATCAGAATCGATAGCCCGCGCCGAGATAGTAGCCCCCGTGGAGCACAGCTATGTGGCAAGCGGCGCGCCCTCAGGGCGGCGGATCCATCCCGCCGCGAACTTCGCGCGCCCGTCCCAGTAAAAATTCGCGCTCGCGGGCGTTGCGCGTCATGCCGGCGGCCCGCTCGAACTCGGCGCGGGCCTCGTCGAAGCGGCCGAGCTTGAGCAGCAGGTCGCCGCGCACGCTGGGCAGCAAATGGTACTTCGCCAGCGAGGACTCGGTGAGGAGCGCATTCACCAGTTCCAGCCCGGCCTCGGGCCCGAAGGCCATGCCGATCGCCACCGCGCGGTTGAGCTCCACCACCGGGGACGGCGCCACCTCCGACAAGGCGTCGTAGATGGCGGCGATCTGCGCCCAGTCCGTATCGGCCGCGGCGGTGGCGCGCGCGTGGCAGGCGGCCAGCGCCGCCTGCAAGGCGTAGGGACCGAGCGCCCCGCCCAGTTCTTCCGCGCGCGCCAGCGCCACCAGCCCGCGCCGGATCAGCAGGTGGTCCCAGCGGCTGCGGTCCTGATCCAGCAACAGCACGGGGCGGCCTTGCGCATCGACCCGCGCATGCGTGCGCGAGGCCTGGATCTCCATCAGCGCCACCAGCCCGTGCACCTCGCTCTCGTCCGGGGCCAGGCCGGCCAGGGTGCGGCCCAGCCGCAGCGCTTCCTCGCAGAGCGCGGGGCGCATCAGGTCATCGCCGGCGGTGGCGGAGTAGCCTTCGTTAAAGATCAGGTAGATCACTTCCAGCACGGAGGCCAGGCGCGGCGCGCGCGCCTGCGGCCCAGGTACCTCGAAGGGCACGCGCGCGGCGCCGAGGGTGCGCTTGGCGCGCACGATGCGCTGGGCAATGGTGGGTTCCGGGGTCAGGAAGGCGCGCGCGATTTCCTCGGTGGTCAGCCCACCCAGCAGGCGCAGCGTCATGGCGACCCGCGCATCGGTGGAGAGCACCGGATGGCAGGCGGTAAAGACCAGCCGCAGCAGGTCGTCGCCGATGTCATCCTCGCGCGCGGCATCCAGCGCATCGACAAAATCCGGCACTACGTGGGCCTCCATCGCTTCGAGATCGTGGCCGATCTGCTCATGCTTGCGGGCGTGCAGCGCTTGCTGGCGCAAGTAGTCGAGCGCACGGTTCTTCGCCGTGGTCATCAGCCAGGCGCCCGGGTTGTCCGGCACGCCGGTCTCGGTCCAGCGCTCCAGCGCGGCAACCAGGGCGTCCTGCGCCAGCTCCTCGGCCAGGCCCACGTCGCGCACCACGCGCGCTACGTGGGCAATGACCTTGGCGGATTCGATCCGCCATACGGCTTCGATCGCCCGGTGCGTCGTTGTCGTCGCCACCACCGCGTGCCTCAGGCTGCGCCGTCGGCGGACGGCTCCATGTACACGAGCTCCCAGATATGGCCGTCGAGATCCTCGAAGCCGTGGGCATACATAAAGCCATGATCCTGCGGCGCGCGCGGGCTCTTGCCGCCGCTGGCAAGCGCCTTGGCGACCAGCGCATCGACTTCGGCGCGGCTCTCGCAGGACAGGGTAATCAGCACTTCGGTGCTGTCCGAGGTGTCGCACAGCTTGCGGTCGGTGAAGCCCTTGAAGAACGCATGCTTGAGCAGCATCGCGTGGATGTTTTCGCCGATGACCATGCAGGCAGCGTTGTCGTCGGTGAACCGCGGGTTGAAGGTGAACCCCAGGCCCTTGAAGAAATCCTGCGAGCGCTGCAGGTCGGCCACGGCGAGGTTCAGGTAGATTTGCTTGTGCATGATTCGTCCTTGGATTCGGTTTCACGCGATTGGGTAAATGCTAGGCGGGTTGCCCCGCTTACCGGGCCGCCGGCGCCTCGGCCAGCACCTTCAAGTTGACCAGCCCGTCCTCGAAATCCTTGCCCACCATCTTGTCCATATTGAATACGAGGTGCACCAGCTTGGCAAAGTACGGCACGCCGCCTTGCATCGACCACGTCACCCTGGTGGCATCGGCTTCGGGCTTGAGCGTGAATTCGGCGGTGTTGTGGGCCTCGAACGGCTTGATGAAATCCAGCCGCATCGTGACCTTGGCGGCTGGCACGGTATCGAGGATCTCCATGCGGCCCACACCCACCTTGTCGCTCTCCCAGGCATAGGCGGCACCCTGCCCGCTGCGCGTGGCGCCGTAGGTGCCCTTCAGGGCCGGGTCCTTCTTTTCATAGGGGTTCCACTGGTTGAAGTTGTGGAGGTCGTTGATGAGCGCGAACACGCGTTCCGGCGGCGCCTTGACGCTGGCGCTGCGCTCCACGCGGAAGGTATCGGGCCGCGTGGCGGCGTCGATCAGCAAGAGGGCAATGGCGGCGAAGACGGCTAGCAGGATGGGCTTGAGCATGATGGCGGGATCCGGCAAGGGTTGGGTTGGGCCCGGGATGGGAGCGTTGGCTCAGTGCTGGCCGACGTTCAGGTCGCGAAAGCGCTCCACCGCGGGGCTCGGCGCGAAGTCTTCCAGCTCGAACAACTGCCGTACCTCGATCTCTCCGTCGGCCATCTCGCCATGCGGCGACGGAAAGCGCCGCGCCCATTCCATCGCTTCCTCGCGGTTGCGCACCTGGATCAGCGTGTAGCCAGCCACCATTTCCTTGGTTTGCGCAAACGGCCCGTCGATGACGCTACGCTGCCCGGCGGCATAGCGGATGCGCCAGCCGGCGGAAGTGGGCTTGAGTCCGGCGGCGTCGAGCAGCACGCCCGCCTTGGCCAGTTGCTCGTGATACGCCGCCATCGCGGCGAAAAGGCTTTCGTCCGGCATCGCGCCGGATTCACTGCCTTGCGTGGCTTTCACCAGGATCATGAATCGCATCGCGTTCTCCTTAGCTTGGGTTGCTGGTAGTCGGTGGTGAGCCATGCCGGTGGCATCTTGCTGGCATCTCGCTGACTCCTACCGCTACGACGAAGCGCGCGTCGCCGGATCGACATCCTGTGCAAAAAAACCGAAAACCAAGGGTAACTACCTAGACGAAGCCACGCGGGACCCGATCCGCGGGCAGCCTTACAGGAAGCATGGCCCGACCTCGCGGACCTCCACGGTGCTCCATGCCGCGGCGGGACACTCGGCGGCGATGGCAATGGCTTCATCCTGCGTGGCGCAGTCGAGCAGGAAATAGCCTCCGATCATTTCCTTGGCTTCGGCAAAGGGGCCGTCGAGCAGGTCGCGGCGGCCGCCGCGCACCTGCACCCGCACGCCCTTGTCTTGCGACGTGAGCGAGTTGACGCCCAGCAGCAGCCCGCGCTCATTCAGGCCTTCGGCAAAGCGCTGCATGCTGGCGTAGGCTTCGCGCCCTTCTTCCGGGGAACGCTCGGCGCGCTGGCCAACGGGCTCGACGATCAGCAGCATGTACGACATAGGGTCTCCAGTTCGTTTCAGTTCGTTTCGATCATTTTTGGCGGTTTGCTTGCCGCCCACATCCTGCACGCCTTGGCCGCCGGCCGCAAGCGGCCGGCGCGCCACATATGGGCGGGGAAATTT
>NZ_BAAILO010000201.1:62078-95866 GCF_054589115.1 Cupriavidus sp. 8B
GGGCGGACAGTTTAATATGTCGACCTTGCTCCACCCGGCATCTAAAGCCCCCCATGACCGCATCGCGCCTGCCAACCAACCATCCCTCGTACTTCATCGACGGCGACACCGTGATCTGGTCCCACAGCGACCGGGCGCTCTGGGCCAAGGACGGCAGCCCGCTGCCCATCGCCCACCCGCAGGCGTTCCGCTGCATGGGCGGGCGCTGGTTCACCGACGGCGAGCACGTCATCGTGCAGGCCCAGCAAGGTAGCGGCACGGTCTCCTACTACTTCTACCGGATCGAAGATGCCGACATCGCCTCCTTCGAAGTCCTCAACGAGCGCTACGCCCGCGACGCGCGCCAGGCTTACTTCATCACCGGCAAGACCATCCGCACCCGCAGCCCGCAAGCCTTCCGGCCGCTGGTCTACCCGGACTGGCGCTGGCCGCAGAGCGGCCCACTGGAGCCGGTAACCTGTACGCACGCCTACTACGCGGTGGACGCCGAGTCGGCCTACTTCAACGGCAAGCGCGTGATCGGCGCCGACGGCGCCACCGTGGTAGGCCTGCCGGGCAACTACATTGCCGATGCACAGCACGTCTACTACCTTGGCCAGCACATCGAAGCCGACCGAGCCAGCCTGGTGGTGGCGCCCAACGGCGCAGGCCCGCTGCGCATGACCGACAAGATCGGCCCCATCGACGACGGCAAGCGCAAGACCGCGCTAGACCAGGCCGAAGTGGAGCGCTGGCGGGACTTCTTCACCGCCCTGCCCGCGCTGCAGGACTACTGGTGGCACCGCCTGCAGGCACCAGCCGCATCATCCGCATCAGCGCTCGCAGTGGAATATGACGGCCACCGCCTCACCGGGCTCGATCCGGACACCTTTGCCGTGCAGGAACTGCCCGTTGGCCACGGCCTCGCCGGCGTGTTCTGCGGCGATGCCCATGGCATCCACTGGCTGCACAGGTATAGCCAGAGCGAGTGCGCGTTGACCCCGCTTTCCCCGTGGCCGATCGACAGCCTGCAAGCGCTGGGGGATGGCTATCTCAGCGACGGCGCCACCGTGTTCTTCGCGCCGAACCACTATGAAACGCCACAAGCCCTGCGCAAGGTCGATCCCGCCGGCTTTACCGTGCTGCAGGGCTATTGGGCAAGGGACGCCAGCCGTGCCTTCTATCGCGGCAAGGCTAAGAAGGGCGTGGACCCGTATGCCCTGCGTATCGCAGGCTGCTACGCGTGGGACGACGCCCAATTGTTCTGCGACGACAAGCCGCTCAAGGTGGCCGTGCCGCACGCTGCGCTACAGGTGCCCCACCCCAGCTTCCTGCTGGCGGGCGAGCAGCTCTTCTTCGGGCGCCGGCCGGTCTCGGCCAAGCGCGTGCACCTGCCCACCCTGGAATTCCTCGACGCGGACTTTGCGCGCGACCGCAAGCACGCCTATATCGTCGGCCACGTGAACCTGGTAGTGATCGAAGGCGCCGATCCGGCCAGCTTCCGCGTGCTTGAGACGGGCCGCGCCGCCGATGCGGCGCGCGAGTATGACGCGGCCGCGCTGAAGGAGACGACCGCGCCGGCAACCGACTAGGCACTGAAAGCCATCGGTACAATGCAAGGGACATGGTACGCATCGCTATTTCCTGAACCCGACGCCATCATGACCCAGGCTTACTCAGAAACCGTCAGCCGGATCCTTGCCTCCCATCTGCAAAGGCATACCCATGCGGCCGCGTCCGCCGGCCCTGCCGCCGCCCCGCCGCTCATCGTGCACCAGCATTTCACCGTCGCGAACGAGGCGGTGGCGCTGCAGTTGCCGGCCTGGCGCGATTATGTGGGCCGAATACTCGATGTCCCCCTCTCACGCGCGCAGGTTGCCAGCGGCTTCCGGGGCGAGATAGATACCTATGTGCTCAAGGACCTGACCTACCTGGACAGCCGCACCGACCCGGTAGGCCAGATTCGCACCACCGCGCGCATCTCCACCGACAGCGTGCGCGAATACGTCTTCCACGTGGCCGTGGACGGGATCGCCGAAACGGTGACGGACTTCTCCCGGCAGCGCAAATCGGCCCAGTTCGTGCCGGGCATCCTGGCGCTGGACCTGAGCCAGCCGATGCACATGCACCGCCCCACGCGCGCCCGGGTGCTGGCCTTCTTTGTGCCGCGCGCCACGGTGGAGGCGGCCATCCCCGATGCCGAGTCCATCCATGGCCGCGTGGTTACCTATACCTCGCCGCTGACGCGCCTGATCTTCGATCACGTGACGACGCTCTGCCGCAGCCTGCCGGCGATGCCGGAGGCCGACGCGGCAAAAACCATCCGCGACTGCGCGCACCTGATCATTGCCGCATTCGGCAAGCAAGCGCGCCTCGCCGGCAACGCGCGCGCGGCGGCCCGCGCCGCCATGCTGGAGCGGGTGCAGCGCTACGTGCAGGCCAATCTCCACCAGGAGGACCTCTCGCCCGAGAGCATCCTGCAAGCGTTCCAGCTGCCGCGCCCTACCCTGTACCGGATGTTCGAGCACGAAGGCGGCCTTGGCGCGTATATCCGCAACTGCAGGTTGCAGGCGGCTGCCGACGATCTCGTTCGCCTGCAGCATATCGGCATCGGCGAGATCGCCTATGGGCTGGGATTCAACAGCGCTTCGGACTTTACCCGTGCATTCCGTCGGGCCTACGGCGTGTCGCCACGGGATTTCCGGGGATTCTGACGGCAGGCGCCGGTGGATAGTGCCACCGGCTGCACCAGGATGGGCCGCATGCGCCATATGTCATGTAACCGTCATGCGCGCGCCATACAATCGGCGGCTTCCCAATAGTCCGAATGCCCTGGCGATGCCTGACGTTCCGGTTAACTCACACTTGGCTCGTTCCCGCTTCCGGCAGCCCTGTGCCGAGGATCTCTGCGTCGCCACGCCATCGGTGACCACGGAACAGAACAATCAGGAAGTCCTCGACGTGTTCGGCAAGCACCGGGACCTTGACAGCTTGCCGGTGACCGAGAACGATACGCCGATCGGCCTGATCAATCGTGCAATCTTCATGTCGCAGATGAGCAAGCCCTATCACCGCGAGCTGTACAACCGCAAGAGCTGCATCGCCTTCATGGACAAGGAGCCGCTGGTGGTCGATGCCGCCATGAGCATCGAGGCCCTGACCTTCAAGGCGGTGGAGTATGGCGAGAAAGCGCTTGCCGATGGCTTCATCATCGCGCGCGACGGCCGTTTCCTTGGCATCGGGCATGGCTTGCAGCTGATGCGCGTGGTCGCGGACATGCAGGCCGAGAAGAACCGCCAGATCATGCACAGCATCGACTACGCCAGCACCATCCAGCGCTCGATGCTGCGCCCCTCGCGCGAGGCGCTGGCCAGGACGCTCGGCGACGCGGGCCTGGTCTGGGAGCCGCGCGATGTGGTCGGCGGAGATTTCTATCACTTTGCCGCGTTCGAAGACGGCTGGTTCGCCGCGCTGGCCGATTGCACCGGCCACGGCGTACCGGGCGCGTTCCTGACCCTGATCTCCTCGTCCATCCTGATCCAGGCCATCGAGCAGCGTGGCCCGCGCGACCCCGGCGCGCTCTTGATGGCGGTGAACCGCGGCATCAAGCAGATGCTCGGGCAGATCGATGGCGATGATGAAACTGAAACGCCCGGCTCGAATGATGGCATGGATGCGGCGTTCTTCTGGTTCGACAACACCAGCCGCCGGCTCGTGTTCGCCGGCGCCAAGAGCGCCTTGTTCGTGCTGCAGCCCGGCGAGGAGGAAGGCGAGATCGTGGACGGCGAGCGCATGGGCGTCGGCTATGTCGACACCGGCATGGACTTTGCCTGGCAGAACCGCGTGGTCCAGACCCAGCCCGGCAGCGTGGTGTTTGTGACCACCGATGGCCTGATCGACCAGATCGGCGGCCCCAAGGAAATCGCCTTTGGCAAGCGCCGCATCCGCGAAGCGATCCGCGCAAGCCGGGATGCTTCGGCGGCGCAGATCAACGAGGCCGTGCTGGACCAGTATCGTGCGTGGCAAGGCCATCACCGGCGCCGCGACGATCTCACCTTTTTCTGCTTTCGCGTTCAATAGCACCGATATGAACGGTAATTCGATTGACCATGAATATGGGCCCTTCTTTGAAATGGCCCGGGAACGCAACGTGATCTTCTACTACGTCGGCTACTTCTCCCAGAACATCATCGCTGCGATGTCCGATGCAGTCCGCCTGCAACTGACGGTGAGCGGCGTAGATAGCTCGACCCGGCGCAAGCTGTTTTCCTCGTTCGTGGAGATGGCGCAGAACATCGTCCATTACTCGTCCGACGCGCTCACGCCGCCGACCCAGGACAACAACCAGCTGCGCCACGGCTCGGTGTGCATCTGCATGATGGAAGACCGTTACCGGCTGATGTGCTCCAACCCGGTGGCGATCACCCGCGTAGCACAGCTGCGCGCCGCGCTGGAGCCGTTGCGCACCATGACGCTGGACCAGATCAAGCAGGCCTACAAGGAAACCATGCGCGCCGAAGCGCCGGTGGGCAGCAAGGGCGCCGGCCTCGGATTCCTGACCGTAGCCCGCGACGCCAGCGCACCGCTGGAGTACAGCTTCCAGCCCATCGACACGGACCCGGTATCGACGATGTTCTTCCTTACCGCCACCATCTGAACTACTGAACGGGATCGAAAGGGAAACTGATGGAAAACCTGTTCATTGCCGCCACACCAACCTCGCCCGAGGTGAGCTTTGATTTCAAGCAGCACAGGCTGTCCCTCAAAGGCGAGTCCTATCCGGAAAACGCCGCGGTGTTCTACGGCGACGTGATCCTGCGCCTGCGCAAATACCTGGCAGCCTGCGAGAACACCGAGGTCACCGTGCACGTGGCGCTGACCTACTTCAACAGCTCCAGCACCAAGGTGCTGTTCAGCATGTTCGACGCCATGAACGATGCGGCCGAAAAGGGCAACCAGGTGATAGTGCACTGGTATCACGACGTGGACGACGACACGATCCTGGAATTCGGCCAGGACCTGCATGCCGACTTCCCCGCCATCGATTTCCTCGACCACGCCACCACGGCAAGCTGACCCGCGCATGTCCGAGCCAGATCTCTTCGAGTCGGAAAACAGCGTCCTGGCAGGCGCCAGGGCGGTATTCGGCAATCCCGATGCCGGTGCCCGGGCATACCGCGACACGCTGGGCGAGCTGATCGGCTACTACGAGCGGCTGATGCGCGAAACCCGGCGCCTGATACAGCGCAGCGACCGCGAAGAGCTGGAAATGAACCGGCTCAACCATCGCTTGCAAGACCTGGCCCGCGAGCTGGAATTCCGCGCAACGCGCGACACGCTCACCGGCGCGCTGAACCGCGGCGCCATCATCGAGCGGGCCGGCGCGCTACTGGCCAAGGACAGCCTGGCGCTGATCGTGCTGGATATCGATCATTTCAAGCGGGTCAATGACTCGCTGGGCCACCCTGTGGGCGACACTGTGATCCAGGGCGTCGTCGACTGCCTGGAGAGGACAGTGCAAGGCGCAGGGGTGATCGGCCGCGTCGGCGGCGAAGAGTTCGCGGCGCTGCTGCCGGCGCGCTCGCTGGACGCCGCCGTCGAGCTGGCGGAGTGCATGCGGCTGCAGATCGAGCAGCATGTGTTTCCGGTCAAGGCCGGCCTGCAGGTGACGGCCAGCTTTGGCGTGAGCTGGAGTCCGTCCGGGACGAGTTTCGAGCAGGCTTATGCGCGCGCGGATGAGGCGTTGTATCAGGCCAAGCGGAGTGGGCGGAATCGGGTTGTTAGTTTGCTGGAGGGTGATCTGGTTGTGCCTTTGCATTGAGGGGGGTGATGCTCTGGGCGGTGTTTTATCGCTTCTGGCTGCTGATGCAGAATAGCGGGAGTGGGCGATGTTTTAGCGCTTCTAGCTGCTGGTGCAGAATAGCGTGAGTTGGGTCGTGTTTTAGCGCTTCTAGCTGCTGATGCAGAATGGCGTTAGTGGGCGGTGTTTTAGCGCTTCTAGCTGCTGTCGCGGCTGTACGGTGTTGGCCGTTTTAGAACGTGTGAGATGTCACTTTTCTTTACTCGTAAAGAAAAGTAACCAAAAGAAAGCGATCCTTGCAGGAGGCTGGCGTGGCGTCATTGGGAATCCCAATGGTTTCGTCGTACGGCCCTGGGTGCTAATGGACTCGTGCCGTTACCAGTTTAGACCACGACGACCCAGCCAGTGCCCAGGGTTTCGTGGTGGCCCCCCCGGTAGCGGCCACCACGAATTTCAGGCCGTCTGTCGCTCGCGGAGTCACTGGCCACGAAGTTGCAAGCGTCCCGTTTGCGTCGTGGGCGCGGTGGCACCGGAGAATTAATCCGAGGAGCTCACCACCGCGCCCACCCCACCACGAAACCATCACGGCGTGGTATATCGTGACACTTTGCACCGGTACCGGCAGATGGATGAATGAGCAAGGATGCCGCTACCGAGCAGCCTCACCACGAAACCAGCGTCATTCACAGGATCGTGGCCATTCAAACCGGTAACGGCACGAGTCAATTAAAACCCGGGGCCTGACGACGAAACCACCGGGCTGCGTAACCCCAATAAGCCAGCCTCCTGCAAGGATCGCTTTCTTTTGGTTACTTTTCTTTACGAGGCGAGTAAAGAAAAGTGACATCTCACACGTTCCAAAACCGCCAACACCGTACAGCCGCGACAGCAGCTAGAAGCGCTAAAACACTGCCCAACTCACGCTATTCTGCACCAGCAGCCAAAAGCGCTAAAACACATCCAGAGCATCAAGCAATAACAGCGTCTCATGCAAAGTGACAAGCCACAAAATGCATCGGCGCCCCCTCCCGCAACACCGGCACCTCCTGAGCACAACGCGCGGCAGCCTGCGGGCAGCGCGTATGAAATCGGCACCCGGAAGGCGGATCCAGCGGACCAGGCAAGTCACCTTTTAGCAGGACGCGCTGCCGCCGAGCCTCTGAAGGCCGCGCCCGCGGAATAGCGGAAATCAGCGCCCGCGTATAAGGATGCAACGGCGCCCGCCAGAGCGCATCCCGCCCAGCCATTTCCACCACCTGCCCCAGATACATCACGGCCACGCGATCCGACACATGCCGTACCACCGACAGGTCGTGCGAAATAAACAGGTAGGACACGCCGAACTCCCGCTGCACGTCCAACAGCAGGTTAAGCACCTGCGCGCGCACGGAAACGTCCAGCGCGGAGACAGCCTCGTCGCAAACGATCAGCTCGGGCCGCAGCATCAGCGCGCGCGCAATGCCGATGCGCTGACGCTGCCCGCCCGAGAATTCATGCGGGAAGCGCGACGCCATGTCGGCGCGCAGCCCGACACGCGACAGCGCCCAAGCCACCTGCTCGCGCCGCTCCGCCTTGCCCGCGCGCCGGTGCACGATCAAGGGTTCTTCCAGCGCCCGGCCCACCGTGACGCGCGGATTCAGCGAGGCGTAGGGGTCCTGGAACACCATCTGCAGCCGCGCGCGCAGGCCGTGCAGCGCCGCGCCCTCGGCGTGGGTGACGTCCTGTCCGTCAAAGACGATGCGGCCCGCGTCGCTGCCCAGCAGGCGCATGGCCACGCGTGCCACCGTGGATTTTCCGCAGCCGCTTTCGCCGACCAGCCCAAGTGTCTCGCCGGCCTTGACCGACAAGCTCACGCCGTCGAGCGCGCGCACGGTGCCGGCGGCCGTGCCGAAGTGCTTGACCACGCCGTTGAGTTCGAGCAATGGCGCGGTCATGCGGCCTCCCTTGCCATCATCTGCGCCCTGGCGTGGGGGCGCGCGGCCCATTGCACGGCCTGTAGCGGCGCGTGGCAAGCCGCGCGGCGGCTATCGCCCACCTGGCGCAGCAGCGGCGCTTGCGCGCGGCATACGTCGGCCGCGTAGGCACAGCGCGGCGCAAAGGCGCAGCCCCCGGGCATGTCGAGCAGCGACGGCACGGTGCCGGGAATCTCCGGCAGGCGCGCGCCTGGCGCCAGCTCCTCCAGCGTCAGCGAGGCCAGCAGGCCTTCGGCATACGGATGGGCCGGCGCGGCGAAGAGCGCATCCACCCGCCCTTCCTCCACCACGCGGCCGGCATACATCACCGCGGCGCGGTCGGCGATCTCCGCCACCACGCCCAGGTCATGGGTGATCAGCAGCAGGCCCATGCCGTTCTCGGTCTGCAATGCCTTGAGCAAGTCGAGGATCTGCGCCTGCGTGGTGACATCCAGCGCGGTGGTGGGCTCGTCGGCAATCAGCAGGTCGGGCTCGCAGGCCAGCGCGATGGCAATCATCGCGCGCTGGCGCATGCCGCCGGAGAGCTGGTGCGGATAGTCGTGCACGCGCCGCTGCGCGGACGGGATCTGCGCCTGGTCGAGCAGCGCCACCGCGCGCGCCCAGGCCTCGCGCTCGCTCACCCGGCGGTGCAGCCGGATGGCCTCCGCGATCTGGTGGCCGATGCTCAGCACCGGGTTGAGCGCCGACAGCGGCTCCTGGAAGATCATGCCGATGCGGTTGCCACGGATGGCGCGGATGCCAGCGTCCGGCAGCGCCAGCAGGTCCACGCCGTCGAACAGCACCTGGCCGCCGACGATGCGCCCGCTGCCGCGCGGAATCAGCCGCAGCACCGAGCAGGCGGTCACGGACTTGCCGCTGCCGCTCTCCCCCACCAGCGCCACGGTCTCGCCGCGGGCCACGCTGAGCGTCACGCCGTCAACGGCACGCGCCACGCCGGCGCGGGTATCGAACCAGGTCTGCAGATCGCGAATTTCCAGCAAAGCCATGCTTGGTTACCTCTTTTGCAGATGCGGGTTGAGCGCATCGTTAAGCCCCTCGCCCAGCAGGTTGAACGCCAGCACGGTCAGCACGATGGCGATGCCCGGCAGGCCGCAGATGTACCAGGCGTCCACCACCTGCTCGCGGCCGCTGCCGATGATGGTGCCCCAGCTCATCACATTGGGGTCGCCCAGCCCAAGGAAGGCCAGGGAGGCCTCGGTCTGGATGGCGGTGGCAACCGTCAACGTGGACATCGCCACCACCGGCGGCAGCGCGTTGGGCAGGATTTGGGTCAGGATCAGGCGGGCGTGGCTCATGCCGATGGCCCCGCCGGCCAGCACGAACTCGCGCTCGCGCAGCACCAGGAACTCGGCGCGCACCAGCCGCGCCGTGGGCGGCCACGACACCACGCCGATGGCGAACACGGCAGTGGCCACCGATGGCTTGAAGATCGCCACCAGCACCACCGCCAGCACGAACTTGGGCACCGTCTGGAAGACCTCGGTGACGCGCATCAGCGCCATGTCGACCCAGCCACGGTAATACCCGCCGATAGCGCCGACGGTAATGCCCACCGTGGAGGCCAGCGCGGTGCTGACCAGCCCGATCAGCAGCGATACCCGCGCCCCCGACACCAGCCCGGTAGCCAGGTCGCGGCCCATGAAATCGGTGCCGAGCGGGTAGGCAGCATCCTCGCCCGGCCACAGCATCGGCGGCCCGGCCATCTCCCAGGGGTCGCCGGGAAACCACAGCCGGCCGAATGCCGCAACGAGGGTCAGCAAGGCCAGCAGGCCCAGCCCCAGCAGCGCGCCGCGATTGCGCGCGATGGCGCGCAGCAAGGCCAGCGAGCGCACCGCCAGCGGCGGCAGCGCAGGCAGCGACAGCGCGAACACGATCGATCGAAAGCTCATGACCACCCTCCGGCCTGGCGCAGCTGCACGCGCGCGTCCAGCAGCGCGTACGCCACGTCCACCACGATATTGATCAGCGTCACCAGCAACGAGCTCAACAGCAAGATCCCCAGCAGCAGGTTGAAATCCCGCGCCAGGATGGATTCAAACGCCAGCCGGCCCAGCCCCGGCCAGCTGAACACGGATTCGACCAGCACGGCGCCGGACAGCAGCGATGCCACCTGGTAGCCCAGCATGGTGACCAGCGGCAGCAGCGCGTTGCGCAGCGCATGGACCAGCGTGATGCGCGTCTCGCCCGCGCCCTTGGCGCGCGCCGTGCGGATAAAGTCGGCGCCGTAGAGCTCCAGCATGGCGGTGCGCACCAGCTTGGCGTAGACCGCCAGGTAGAAGGTGGCAAGCGTGAGCGAAGGCAGCACGGCATGCCGGGCCACGTCCAGCGCATGGGCGAGGCCGGTATGCGCCGCGCTGATATCGCTCATGCCGCCGGAAGGCAGCCAACCCAGCTTGGCGGAGAACAGCACGATGGCCATCAGCCCCAGCCAGAAGGTGGGCATGGCGTAGGCCACCAGCACCAGCAGCGAGATCGCGTTGTCCTGCCAGCGGTGCACCCGCAGCGCGGACAGCACGCCAAGCGCCACGCCCAGCAGCAGCGCAATCCCCATGGCCGCCGCCATCAGCAGCAGGGTGGCGGGCAGGCGGCTGGCGATCAGGTCGAACACCGGCATGTTCTGGCGGAACGAGAACCCGAGGTCCAGCGTGACCACGTTCCACAGGTAATGCAGCAACTGGAGGTAAAGCGGCTGGTCCAGCCCGAACCCGGCGCGCAGCTGCGCCATGTATTCCGGCGTGGCGGCGCCCGCCTCGCCCGCCAGCACATCCACCACGTCGCCGGGCGCGATCTGCAGGATCAGGAAGTTCAGCAAGGCGATGCCGAACACCACCGGCACCACCTGCAGCAGCCGGTTGCGGAGAAAGACGAACACCGGCGCGCGCATCGACCAGGCCATGGCGACGGCCTCAGCGCTTGGGCGTGAGCCAGGCATCGGCGTACGAGGCAAAAAGCCCGTCGCCCTGCAAGGCGCGTTTATGGAAGCGCGCGGTCGAGACCGTGACCCAGGTCTGCTCCACCAGGTCCAGCACCGGCACGTCCTCCTGCACGATCTGCTGCCACCGCTTGATCAGCGCCCCTCGCTTGGCCTGGTCGGCCTCGCGCCCCGCCGCTTCCATGATGGCGTCGAGCTGCGGGTTGCTGTAGCCCGAGCCGTTGGTCCACGGCGAGCCCTTGATGATGTTCTTGGTCCAGAACAGCCGCTGCACGCCCAGCGTGGGGTCTGGCAGGCGGTGCAGGCTGGAGATCATCAGGTCGTAGTCCTGGTCGGTAAAGACGCGGCGCAGGTAGCTGGCGGTGTCGCCGCCACGCAGCTCCACCTCCACGCCCACGCGCGCCAGCGATTGCTTGATGAACTCCGCCGGGCGCGTGGCGGTGACGCCGCCGCCGGCATCGTAGTCCAGCGCGATCTTGAGGCGCTTGCCGTCCTTGCCCGGCTTGAGGCCAGCCTCGTCGAGCAACGCCGCGGCCTTCATCAGGTCGAAGCCGTACTGGCGCGTTTCCGGGGCGTAGTAGTTGACCACCGACGACGGCACCGGCCCGGTGGCCGGCTTGCCGTAGCCCAGGAACACGATCTTCAGCAGCGCGTTGCGGTCGATGGCGTGGGCAAACGCCTGGCGCACGCGCTTGTCGCTGAAGTACGGCTTGCGCACATTGAACTGGGTCAGGAAGATGGTCGCGAGGTAGCGGCCATCGTCCAGGTTGATGGTGTATTTGGTCTTGTCCTGGAACTTGTTCAGGTTCGACAGCGGAATGCTGGAGCCCAGCGCCACGTCGATCTCGCGCGCCTCCAGCGCCACCGTGCGCGCGGCGGCGTCGGGGATGAACTTGAACACCACGCCGTCCAGGTAGGGCTGGCCCTTCTGCCAGTAGTCCGGGTTGCGCTCCAGCCGCACGTGGCTGCCCTTGACCCATTCCTTGAAGACGAATGGCCCGGTGCCCACGGGCGCGTTGTTGACCGGGTTGCTCAGCACGTCCTTGCCTTCGTAGAGGTGCCTGGGCAGGATCTGCGCGCCGTAGGTGTTGATGTAGTTGAGCAGGTAAGGCGCGGGCGACGACAGCCGGATCACCACGGTGTGCGGGTCGGGCGTGTCCACTGCCGTGACGTTGGCAAAGGCGGCGCGCCCGAACGGGTGGAGCTTCTTCCAGACTTCCTGCAGCGTGTATTGCACGTCCGCCGCCGTGAAGGGCTTGCCGTCGTGCCATTTCACGCCCTGGCGCAGCTTGAAGGTCACGGTGAGGCCGTCGGCCGAGGTGTGCCACGAGGTAGCCAGCGCCGGCACCGGCTGCAGGCTCAGGTCGTAGCTCACCAGGCCTTCGAGGATCTTGCTCGAGACCTGGCCGATGTTCATGGTGGTGATGAAGGCAGAGGTCAGCAGCGTGGGCTCGGGAGAAACCGCCACGTTGAGGATGCCGCCGGACACCGGCGTGCCGGTGGCCGTCTGCGCATGCGCCAGCGGCAGACCGGAGGGGCCAAGCGAAAGGAGCAAGCCCAGCGGCGCTGCGCTGGCAAGGAAATCACGACGCTTCATTTAGGGTTCCGGGTTGCCGGCATGGATGATGGTGAATTCGGGTGCGGTCAGTCGATTCGCGGGTTGGCTGCTGCAGCCGGTCTATACCGCCAGCGGAAAACTGGTATCGAACGTCGTTCGCACATCCAGGCGCTGTTTGAGCAGGCCGGCCTTCAGGTAGAAATCCGCGGTGCGCTGCTGCTCGGCAATCACTGCCGCATCGATGTTGCGCCACTGTGTATGGCGCCGCTCGAACTGCAGCCGCGCGGCTTCCGGCGCAATGCCGATGATGCGCGCCAGCGCCGCGGAGAAGCCGTCCACATGCTGGTAGGACCACACCTGCGCGCGCACCACGCGCTGCAGGAAGTCGCGCAGTACTTCGCGCTTGGCGGCCAGCGCGCTGTCCGTCGCCGCGAGATAGCTCAGCCCGGACCACAGCCCTCGCCCGCTCACCAGCACGCGTGCGTGCCCGCTGGTCTCGGCCAGGGCCGTGTAAGGCTCCCACGTGGCCCACGCATCGATCGAGCCGTTGACCAGCGCGAGCTTGGCGTCCGCCGGCGGCAGGAAGCGCAGGCTGGCGTCCTCGGGCTTCAACCCGGCCGATTCGAGCGCCTTCAAGGCGACGAAGTGGCCGATGGAGCCACGGTTGGTGCCGATGTTCTTACCGCGCAGGTCCAATGCCGTCTTGAACGGCGAATTGACGCGTACCAGCACAGCGGTGCCGAACGGGTCCGAGCGGTTGGCGCCGATGATCTTGATCGGCGTGCCCGCGGCCAGCGCGAAGATGGCCGGCGCGTCGCCGATCGGGCCGGAATCCACCGCGCCAGCGTTGAGCGCCTCCGCCAGCGGCGCGGCGGCGGGAAACTCCGTCCACTGGATGTCGTAGGCCAGGCCCTTGAGCTCGCCGGCGCTCTCCAGCAGCGCGCGCAGCCCACCCTTCTGGTCGCCGGCCTTGAGCACGGGCCGGCCCTGGGCCGACACGGAAAACGGCAAGGCGCCGCTGGCCGCCGCCAATGCGCCATAGCGCAGGAATTGTCTTCGGGATGCCGTCATGATGCCGCTTGCCATCCCTTTCAGGCTGCCTTGCGGCCGGCACCGGCCGAAGCCTCGCGCTGCGCCACCAGTTCGCGCACGCGGGGAATCAGCTCGCGGCCGTAGTCCACGGCATCTTCCAGCGGATCGAAGCCGCGGATCAGGAAGGTGGTCACGCCAAGGTCGTAGTAGTCCAGCAACGCATCGGCCACCTGCTCGGGCGTGCCGACCAGCGCGGTGGAGTTGGAGCGCGCGCCAGTGAGCTTGGCGATCTCCGTCCACAGGCGCTTGTCCACGCGCGGCCCCTTGTCGGCGGCGGCGAGCAGGCGGCGCGCGCCCTCGCTTTGCTGCGGGCCGCCCTGCCCCAGGCCAGCAGCAAAGCGCAGGCGCCGGGTTTCTTCCAGGATGGCGTGGGCGCGTGCCCACGCCAGCTCTTCCGTCTCGGCCAGGATCGGCCGGAACGACACGGAAAAACGCACCTTCCGGCCATGTTTGGCGGCCTCGGCGCGCACGCGCGTGGTGATGTCGCGCACCTGGTCGAGCGACTCGCCCCACAGCGCATACACATCGGCATGGCGGCCGGCGACTTCCACCGCTGCGTCCGATGCGCCGCCGAAGAAGATCGGCAGGTGCGGCTGCTGCGCCGGCTTTACCTCGGAGTAGCCTTGGGTAAAGCGATAGTACCTGCCCTCATGGTCGAATGGTTTGTCCTCGGTCCAGATGCGGCGCAGGATGCCGAGGTATTCGTCGGTGCGGGCATAACGCGCGTCGTGGCTGAGGAAATCGCCGTCGCGCTGCTGCTCGGAATCAGAGCCGCCGGAGATGAAGTGCACGCCAAGCCGGCCACCGCTGAACTGGTCGAGCGAGGCGATCTGCCGGGCCGCCAGCGTGGGCGCGGTAAAGCCCGGCCGGTGCGCCAGCATGAAATGCACGCGCTCGGTCACGGCGGCGGCATAGGCGATGGTGAGCGTGGCCGACGGGCCGGTGGAGTGATGCGGCACCAGCACCCGGTCGAAGCCGGCGTTCTCGTGCGCCTGGGCAAAGGCCCGCACATAGTCGCGATCCACGACCGGCCCGCTGGCCGGATGGATTTCCGACTGCTTCTGGCTCTGGATCATGCCAATGATTTCCACGCTCATCGTAGGCTCCTCTTCCTGGTTTGCGATGTCCCAAAGCGGCTGCGCACAGGTGCGCTCCGCATGGGCAAAACATGAACATACGCCGTGGATGGGCGATCTTTAAGGAATAAGAACGAGGGTCGATATGCGGTTTTGCGTGGTGGCCGGCAGCGCCCTTGGGGCGTTCCCACCGGGAGCGCCATCTTACCGATAGCGCGGGTTCGGGCAGCCGAAGGCTGAAGCCTGCTTGTTCATCGCTCTCGGCGTATCCCATTGGCCCGGCTTCAGCTAGCCGGCTTTATCAAGTACACTTGCAGTCACATCAGGCCTCGCGGCCTGCCGCCGAACGGGCCCCGTCAGGGCCCCAGACTGCTGACAAACCTGAGGCATTTGCCGAAGCCGCCGAGCAAGCCAAAATACCGCGCGCCATGACGACGGCTGTCTCTCCCTTTCCCCTCAGGGGGAGAGGGCCGGGGAGAGGGGTGGCTTGGCTAGGAGCCACCTGAAGCGAAGCCCGTGGTGTTTTCCAGCACGACGGCGTAAAGAGCGCCCGCCCTCTCCCCCAGCCCCTCTCCCGCGTGCGGGAGCGGGGAGCGCGACAACGCAGATCCGGCTTTGTCAGCAAGCTGCGGCCCCTTCAGGGCCCGTTTTCCTGTTTACCGGCCTGGCAAGCCCAACCTTTTTCCCTTCTCTGTATGGCTCTTCGATTTCGTCCCGCCTCCTGTGCCGGACTGGCTTTGCTTTTTTCCACCCTGGGCGCCGCGCCCTATGCCCAGGCTGCCGATGCCGTCCTGGTCCTGGACCCCAGCCGCCAGCAGGACACGCGTGAAGCCCCCGCGCTGGATCTCGCCATCACCCGGTTTGCCGGCGTGGCGTCCGGTACCTACTACTGGGAGGAAGGCCTGCTTGTGGAGCAGATCCTGTCTGGCCTGCAATCGCGCCCCAACCGGGCTCAGCAGCGACTGCCCGGCGGCCAGCGCCTGCTGTCGTCGCGCCGCCAGTTGTCGGATGGCGCCGAGCGCGCGGCCGTGCTGGTGGACGAGCGCGGCGAGGTGCTGGCCGCGGCGCTGGTGCACCGCGAGTGCGGCAAGCAAGGCCAGACCGCCTGCCGGGTCAGCCAGCACGGCATGCTCTCGGTGTTCCTGCGGCCCGGCGTCGACCGCGCCAAAGCCAAGCCGCTGGTGACGTGGAGCCGCGACGTGCCCGAGGACCTCAAGACCGGCGACGGCGAGAAGATCACCACGGTGGAGACCATCACGCTGGATGCCAGCCGCACCGGCGGCAGCCCGGTCAAGCTCCCCGCGGGATTCTCGTCCCAGGTGCCGCTGTACCCGAAGGCGATCGTCCATCGCACCGCGCAGGACGCCTTGAGCGATGCCAAGGCCAGGCGCGTGCTGAGGCTGCAGACCACCGACAGCATCGAGCAGGTGCTGGCCTTCTACCAGCAGCTGACGCCGCCGCTGGAGGATGCGGAGTCCGACGCGGATGAGCAGTCCGGCTATGTGATGGGCACGCGCAAGGGCGTGGCATTCTCCGTCAACCTGAAGCAGGTCAGAGACTTCCCGACCATCACCAACATGGAGGTCGAGATCGGCGAATGATTCGCCTGCGCGGGAGGCAGGCTACATGCCGTTGTCGCCCTCCACCTTGCCGATCGACGCCTTGATCCCGACAGCGGTGCGCAAGCCCTTGACGGAATACGTCTGCGCTTGCGCATCCTCCTCCGGTTTGCGCAACCACAGTTGCGCGAAGAGGCCGTCCTTGGGTGAATAGCCGCCAAACCAGTCGACCAGCTGCCCGATGTAGCACTGGCGCCCCACCCAGACGGGCATATCCCCCACGATTTCAAAGGTGTAGTGGCCCGGGCCGTAGCTGTAGTAGGCGCCGCGGTCATCGCCCTTGACCGTGTCCGGGACCGGGCAAAGGGGCTTGTCCATCGTGCCGACATCGCGCGCTACCTCGCTGCTCACCTGGCCAAGCGCGCGCGTCAGGGCGCCATGCAGGGTGCTGTCCAGCGTCGTCACGGTGCCCTTCTCTTCATCCTTCTGGACCTTGGGGATGGAGAGCTGGTAGCGGTAGTGCACAGAAAGCCTTGGCACCTCGCCAACCACCGTCAGAGGCCTGAGCAGGTAGAGGTTGTCCACCCCGTAGTAGCTGCTGCGGTAAGCGACATACACGCGTCCGCGCAGGCGGACCCAGTCCGCCGCCTGGTTGGCGCCGCGTCCGTTGAGCGAGTAAAGGTAGCCGCCCTCCGACCCGTCGGCGCCGGCAAATCTGCCGCCCTCGCGACGCAGCGCGCTCACGTACGAGAACAACCCGGTCCCGCCGGAATAGGTGTCGACGATGAGGTCGCGCTGGCCGTCGCCGTCGATATCCAGCAAGGTGTAGGACGCAAAGCCGTTCTCGCCGCCGGCATCGATGCCGGAGGCCTGCAAGGCACGCCATTCGTCGCTGGTGACGCCTGTGGGGCGCACCTTCGGGAAATGCGCGTCGTCGTCCGGCTGCTTGTCGTCCTTCACATTGCCGAACGTCGTCAGGCCTGCCTGGATCCGGATCGCATCGAGGGCTTTCTCGAGCGGGAACACCGGATCGGCCTTGCGCTGGGCTTCCACGGCCTGGCGCAGGTCCTCCAGCGCCTGCCGGTCCACGCTGTCCGGCTTGTAGGCGGTGGCTTCGCGCAGCTGCGCCTGCAAGGCGGCAAGCCGCTCGTCGTATCGTGCATGGATGCAGCTCTTGTCCGCGCCACACTGATCCCGGGTCTTCAGCCACGCGAGCTGGGCCTGCCGTAGCGGGGCCCGCTGCCGGGCCTGGGCGCCAGCGAGTTTGCCATACACGGCCGAGAGCTTGCTATCGAGCCGGCGCAGGTCCTCATTGGCGCAGATCGCAATCTCCGTGCCGCTGGCGGCGCGGTCGCATTGCATGCCGGCCGGCGCTGCCTGTGCGGCAGGGACATACAGCGCCAGCAAGGCGATCAGCGAGGAGCCATTCCTGATATTCACATTCACAACGCGCGTTCTCTTCCGGGTGGTTTTAGCCTGAGAAGGCCCGCAGGCACTGCCTTCTCAACAAGCGAATATGGAAGCGCAATATGCTTCTTTGTGCCGATGCGCACCGGCCGGTAGTCTAGCAAGTCCTTGTTCATGGCGAGCCTGCCGCTACCACGCTATGCGCCGAAGTTTCTCCGCGCTGCCCAACGATGCCATCCCGCCGAGCCCGCCATACGCTTCAATCGGTACCCGCACCAGTTCTCCGGCGGCATGCGCCAGCGCGCGGCCATTGCGCTGGCGCTGTGCGGCGAGCCCGGACTGCCGATTGCCGACGAGCCCACCACTGCGCTGGACGTCTCGGTGCAAGCCCAGGTGCTCAACCTGATGCGCGACCTGCAGGACGAATTCGGCCTGACCTACCTGCTGATCAGCCACAACCAGGCGGTGATCCGCCAGCTATGCGACCAGGTGGGCGTGATGCAGCGTGGGCAGCTGGTGGAAGTCGGGCCGGCGGATGCGGTCTTTGCCGCGCCCCGGCATGGCTATACGCGGGAGCTGATGGCGGCTGTGCCAGACGTGGGGCGGGTACGGGGGTTGCCGGTGCCGGCGGTGGCCGCGGTGGCTTAGTGATGGCGCACGGCAGCGAAGGAGCGCAAGCATGACGCAAGGGAACCAGAGCTGGACGCGGAAATGGCACGGGCGTGCGGGCACAGCCGCCGGCGCGGCGGGGCTATACCTGTCGCTGGGGACGGAACTGGCGTGGATGCAGCTGGGAGGTGTCTTCCTGACCACCCTGGGGATTCACTTCTGGGTGATGTCCCGCCAGCGGGATTGAGCGATCACCGGGGAGTCCCGGCGATCGTCATGGCGTTACGGCGTCAAGAGATCAAGTGCCGGAACGCTTAGCCAACAAATGCCTTTTCAAGCACAAAATGGCCCGGCTCGCTCATATTGCCTTCCGTGAATTGCTGCTCGGTCAGCATCGCGCGGATGTCCTTGAGCATGTCCGGGCTGCCGCACAGCATGATGCGGTCGTTTTCCAGCGAGAACGGCTCCACGTCCAGGCGCTCGAAGAGCTCGCCGTTGGCGATCAGGTCGGTGATGCGGCCCTGGTTGTCGAACTCTTCGCGGGTCACGGTGGGGAAATAGACCAGCTTTTCGCGGATCAGCTCGCCCAGGTGCTCGTGCTGCGGCAGGTGTTCCTGGATCAGTTCGCGGTAGGCCAGTTCCTCGACGAAGCGGCAGGTGTGGGTCAGCACGACCTTGTCATAGCGCTCATACACTTCCGGGTCGCGGATGATCGACAGGAACGGGGCCAGGCCGGTGCCGGTGGCCAGCAGCCACAGGGTCTTGCCGGGCAGCAGGTTGTCGACCAGCAGGGTGCCGGTGGGCTTCTTGCCGACGAAGATCTGGTCGCCTTCCTTCAGGTGCTGCAGGCGCGACGTCAGGGGGCCGTCGGGCACCTTGATGCTGAAGAATTCCAGCGTTTCCTCGTAGTTGGCACTGGCGATGCTGTAGGCGCGCAGAAGCGGACGACCGTTCACTTCCAGGCCAACCATGGCGAACTGGCCGTTTTCGAAGCGGAAACCGGGGTCGCGGGTGCAGGTGAAGCTGAAGAGCGTGTCGGTCCAGTGGTGGACGGAGAGGATGGCTTGCTGGTTGAGATTGCTCATGAATAAGGCGCTGTATGCGCTGGATGGCGCCGGCGTCGGTGGCCTGTTGTGGCCTGATACCAAAGGCTTGGCGGTAGCTTGCCGGTTACGTTCAACAAGGCGGGCTCCGGTCCGAAGGCTGGAAAGCGCGCCGATCAAGGTGAGAAGATAGCGGATTTTAGAAGAAAACGCAGGGCGCGTCCCGATTCATGCAAATTCAGGGGGGTTATAAGCCCCACGCCCCGCGTTTTTGGCCCCTAGTGGCGCCCGGAAAGCCGCCTGACCACTGAGATCAACCGGTCCACCTCGTCCGTGGTGTTGTAGAAGGCCAGCGACGGCCGCACCGTGGCCTCCACGCCAAAGCGCCGCAGGATGGGCTGCGCGCAGTGATGTCCGGAGCGCACGGCGATGCCTTCCTCGTTGAGCGCGCGGCCCACTTCCTCGGGCTCAAAGCCCTTGAGCACGAAGGACAGCACGCTGGCCTTGTCGCGCGCCGTGCCCACCAGCCGCACGCCCGGGATGGGCTGCAGCAGGTGGGTGGCGTACTCCAGCAGGTCGTGCTCGTAGCGGGCGATGTTCTCGATCCCCACCCGCTCCACATAGTCCAGCGCGGCGCCCAGCCCTACCGCATCGGCGATATTGCCTGTGCCGGCCTCGAAGCGGTTGGGCGGCGGCTGGAACACGGTGCGCTCGAAGGTCACGTCGGCAATCATGTTGCCACCACCCTGCCAGGGCGGCATGTCCTCCAGCACCTCGCGCTTGCCGTAGACCACGCCGATGCCGGTAGGCCCGAACACCTTGTGGCCCGAGAACACGAAGAAGTCCGCGTCGATAGCCTGCACGTCCACCCGCATATGCGAGACCGACTGCGCGCCGTCGACCAGCGCGCGGGCGCCTGCCCGGTGGGCCAGGTCCACGATTTCCTTCACCGGCACTACGGTACCCAGCGCGTTCGAGACCTGGGTCACGGACACGATCCTGGTGCGGTCGTTCAGCAGCCGGCGGTACTCGTCCAGCAGCACCTGCCCGGAATCGTCCACCGGAATCACCCGCAGCTTCGCCCCGGTCTGAGCGGCAAGCTGCTGCCACGGCACGATATTGGCGTGATGCTCCAGGTGCGAGACGATGATCTCGTCGCCCTCGCCAACGTTCTGCACGCCCCAGGTCTTGGCGATCAGGTTGATGGCCTCGGTGGTCCCGCGCACGAAGATGATCTCGTCCGGCGAGGACGCGCCGATAAAGCGCTGCACCTTGCTGCGCGCCGCCTCGTAGGCATCCGTGGCGCGCCCGGCCAAGGCATGGGCGGCGCGGTGGATGTTGGAGTTCTCGTGCGCGTAGAAGTACGAGATGCGGTCGATCACCGCCTGCGGCTTGTGCGTGGTGGCAGCGTTGTCGAACCAGACCAGCTGGCGGCCGTTGAGGCGTTCCTGCAGGATCGGGAAATCGCGGCGGACGGCGTTGACGTCGAATGGCACGCGCGCCGAGGACGAAGCCCACGGCAACGTCTCCTCCTGCCCGCGCCCATGGCCGTACGTGCCCTGCCCGCGGGATTGAGAACGAATAAAAACGCATTTCCAAAGACGCTTCCTCCTGCGCGGCAGGCGGCAACCGGGGCGCAGTTGCCAGCCGGCTTGACAAACCGGCCGCGCTGCATCCAGATTCAGGGGCGGCTACGGATAGCCACCACTCACCTTCAGCAAGGAATGCCATGACTCCCTCCCCTGCCCGGCGCCGTTTCGTGCGGCAAGCCCTGCTGCTGGCAACGGCCGGCACGCTGGCCTGCGCGGCCAACGCTGCGCCCGCCACCGGCGACGACGCACTCGCCGCCGCCATTGCCGGCCCGCAGCGCAGCGCCGCCAGCAAGGCCCGGGACGTGTATCGCCATCCGCTGCAAACCCTGCAGTTCTTCGGCTTGCAGCCGGACCAGACGGTGATCGAGATTGCGCCGGGCGGCGGCTGGTACACGGAGATCCTGGCGCCGGTGCTGCGCGACCACGGCAAGCTCTATGCCGCCCATTACGATGTGAGCGCCCCGAACGCGAGCGAAGAAGGCAAGCGCTCAAGGGCGAACTTCGAGAAAAAGCTGGCGCAGGACCCGGCCAGCTATGGCAAGGTCACGGTCGGCACGCTGCCGGTGCACGCCTTTACCGATATCGCCCCGCCGGGTGGTGCCGACCTGGTGCTGACCTTCCGCAACATCCACAACTGGATCAAGGACGGCCACCTGGACGACAGCCTGCGCGCCTTCTACGCCGTGCTCAAGCCCGGCGGCGTGCTGGGCGTGGAGGAGCACCGGGCCGCGCCGGGCACGTCGCTGGAGCAGATGATCGCCACCGGCTACGTCACCGAGAACTATGTGATCGACCACGCCCGCGCGGCAGGCTTTGCGCTTGCCGGGCGCAGCGAGATCAATGCCAACCCGCGCGACGACCACGACCATCCCGATGGCGTGTGGTCATTGCCGCCCACGTTGCGCGGCGGCGAGCGCGACCGCGCGAGCTTCATGGCCATCGGCGAATCGGATCGCATGACGCTGAAGTTCATCAAGCCGCGCTGAGCCGCGCCTGTCAGGCGATAGGTCAGGCGATAGGTCAGGCGATCGACGCGAGACGGTCGCCTACCTTGATCGTCGAGCCCGCACGGCAACGCATGGCCGACAACGTCCCCGCCACGGGTGCCCGCACGGTCAATTCCATCTTCATTGCCTCTACCACCAGCAGCGGCTGTCCAGCCCGCACCTGCTCGCCCGGCTGCACCAGCACCTTCCACACGCTGCCGCTCATCTCCGCCGTCACGGCGTGACCGTCGAGCTCGTCATGGAGCAAGGCGGCCGGAACCTCGATGGGCGCGGCGTTGGCCTCATGGACTTTCCAGTGCGCAACCTCCGCGCTGAATGCCGCCTGCTGCCGTGCCTGGAAAGCGGCAATGCTGTCCGCGCTGTCCACCAGTGACTGGCGGTACGCGGCATAGTCGAAGACATCGTGCTCGATGCGCACCGTGGCCCGCCCCTCGCGGAAGTCCTCGCGCAGCCGGTCCAGTTCCGGCTCTGCCACCGGGTAGAACAGCACCTGGTCAAAGAAGCGCAGCAGCCACGGCGCGCCCGGCTCAAACACCAGGTTCTTGAGAAACTTGTTCCAGATCGGCAGCGTGCGCCCGATCAGCTGGTAGCCGCCCGGGGAGTCCATGCCGTAGATGCACATATAAACCCCGCCGATGCCGACGGTACCTTCCGCAGTAAAGGTGCGTGCCGGGCTGTACTTGGAGGTCAGCAGCCGGTGCCGCGGATCAAGCGGCACGGCGCAGGGCGCGCCCAGGTAGACATCCCCCAGCCCCAGCACCAGATAGCGCGCGGAGAACGCGATGTCCCGCACCTCGTCGCGATGCGCCAGGCCGTTGATGCGCTGGATGAAGTCGACATTGTTCGGCAGCCACGGCGCATCCGCGCAGACCGTCTCGCGGTAGCGTTGCACGGCATCCAGCGTGGCGGCGTCCTCGAAGGCCATCGGCAGGTGCACCACGCGCGTGGGGATCTTCAGCGTGGCCACGTCCGGCAGGCTGGCCTCGATGGCAAGCAGCGCCTCGATCAAGGCCGCCTGGTGAATGCGCTGGCCGTCGTAGCGCACCTGCAGCGAGCGCACGCCGGGCGATAGCTCCAGCACGCCGTCTACCGGCTGCGCCTTGAGCGCTTCCATCATCAGGTACACCCGCAGCCGCAGGCCGATATCGAGCACGTTCTCGCCGTACTCCAGCAGCAGGTAGCCATCGCCCGCCTGACGGTAGGCAATGGCCGGGTGATGCCCGCTGGCCGCGCGCCCGGCGAGGATGGCGGTGGCACGCGCCGGCGCCGGCAGCGATGGCGCGCGCGCTGTTTGCCGCAGCCCGGCAATGTCCTGGTCCTGGGCCGCCTGCAGGGCACGCGCGGCATCGAAGCTGATTGGCCGGAAGCGGATCCGGTCGCCCGGCTTGACCTGGCCGACTTTCCACAGCTCCGCTCTGGCGACCGTCACAGGACAGACAAAGCCGCCCAGGCTCGGGCCGTCGTTGGTAAGGATCACCGGGAAGTCGCCGGTGAAATTGATGGCGCCGATCGCGTATTCGCAGTCGTGCACGTTGGATGGGTGCAGCCCCGCCTCGCCGCCATCGCGCCGCGCCCATTCGGGCCGGGGCCCGACCAGGCGCACGCCGAGGCGGTTCGAGTTGTAGTGCACTTCCCAGTCCGTGGCGAAGAACGTCTCCATGGAGGCCGGCGTAAAGAAATCCGGGGCACCATGCGGGCCGTACAGGACCGCGATATCCCAATGCTGGCCGTAGGCCGGCATCAGCGCCGCGGGTGCCGCCTGCGGCTGCGTCATGGGTGCTTCGATGCCGGACCCCGCCAGATGCGGCTGGCCGATCGGGAGCATATCGCCTGGCCGCAGCGTGCGCCCGGCATGCCCGCCGAACTGCCCGAGCGCGAAAGTGGATCGGCTGCCAAGGTAGACCGGCACGTCAAAGCCATTGCGCACGGCAAGATAGGTGCGGCAGCCTTGCGTGGCCTTGCCGAGCGCCAGGACCTGTCCCGGGGCTACGCTGATCGGCGCCCAGAACGGGACATCCATCCCGTCGAGCGTCGCTGCGCAAGGCGCGCCGGTCAGCGCCACCAGGGCCGCGCTGTGAAAGCGCAGGCGTGGCCCCACCAGCGTGCATTCGAGCCCGGCGGCGCCGGGGTGATTGCCAACGATGCGGTTGGCCAGCCGGAAAGCGTAGTCGTCCATCGGCCCGGACGGCGGCACGCCGACATGCCAGTAACCCATGCGGCCGGGCACGTCCTGGATGCTGGTGTAGGTGCCAGGCTCCATCACCTCGATGACTGCCGGCGCGTAGGGAAAGCTGTCGAGCATGTGCGTGAAGGCCCGGCCCGCGGAGAACTCGGGCGAGTCGACGATCTGGCGCAGGTAGTCCAGGTTGGTGGCGATGCCGCAGAGGCGCGTGGCGGCCAGCGCTGCCGCGAGTTTTTCGCGCGCGGCTTCGCGGGTGGGGCCGTGGACGATCAGCTTGGCCAGCAGCGGATCGTAAAAGGCCGACACCTGCGTGCCGGTCTCGACCCACCCGTCGACGCGCACGCCATCAGGAAAAACCACCTCGGTCAGCGTGCCCGGCGAGGGCTGGAACTGCTTGAGCGGATCCTCCGCATAGAGCCGCACCTCCATGGCCACGCCCTGCGGCGGCCGCGAGATGGCGTCCCAGTCCAGCGCATCGCCCGCCGCCACCTTCAGCATGCAGGCGATCAGGTCCAGCCCGGTGACCAGCTCGGTCACGGGATGCTCCACCTGCAGCCGGGTGTTGACCTCGAGGAAGTAGAACGCCTCCTGCTCCACGTCGTAGATGAACTCCACCGTGCCGGCAGACCGGTAGCTGACAGATTCGCCCAGCTGGATCGCGGCCCGATGCAGCGCATGGCGCGTTGCCTCGCTCAGATGCGGCGCCGGGGTTTCCTCCACCACCTTCTGGTTGCGGCGCTGCGTGGAGCAATCCCGCTCGCCCAGCGCCACCACGCGGCCCGCGCCGTCGCCGAAGATCTGCACCTCGATATGCCGCGCCCGGTCCAGGCAGCGCTCGATAAAGACCCCGCCATCCTTGAAGAACTGCTCGCCCAGCCGCTGCACGCTGTCAAAGGCCGCGCTCAGCTCAGCGTCGTTGGCGCAACGCGACAGGCCGATGCCACCGCCACCGGCGGTGCTCTTGAGCATGACGGGATAGCCGATGCGCCCGGCCTCGCGCAGGGCTTGTTCCAGGCTGGAGAGCAAGCCAGTGCCCGGCGTCATCGGCACCCCCGCCTGCGCCGCCAGCTCGCGCGCACGGTGCTTCAGGCCAAACTCGCGGAGCTGGTGCGGCGTCGGGCCAATGAAGACCAGTCCCGCCGCGTCACAGGCCTTCGCAAACTCCGCGCTCTCCGACAAAAAGCCGTAGCCCGGAAACACGGCTTGCGCGCCGGTATCCAACGCAGCCTGCAGCACGCGCTCGGCCACCAGGTAGCTATCCGCCGCGCGCTCGCCGCCAAGCGGCACGGCCACATCGGCCAGCCGGGCATGCGCGGCATTGCGATCGGCATCCGAATACACGGCCACGCTCTTGATCCCCAGGGCACGCAAGGTGCGGATGGCGCGCACGGCGATCTCGCCACGATTGGCGATCAGTACGGTATGGAACATCGCGGCTCCCGGGTCAGTTGGCGCTAACGCGGACGTTGCTGCTGGCGAGATAGGCGCGCCAGCCGCCAAAAGCCGTGATATCGCGGGCGCCTTCCAGGCCCCGGGGCTCGCAGATGAACCCGGCGACTTGCCGGCCGTCTTCCAGCATCAGCTTGCCGATGCCAAGCGGCGCAGGAATCTCCGCCACGAACGCGCCGAAACTGGCCAGGGGCACATCCCAGAGCTCGACTTCGATCGGCGCGCCCTCACCCGCGCCGGTATGGACCAGCCCGGGCTTGGGCGGCGTCGTATCCGCCAGCGCATAGAGCCGGTAGCAAGCCGCAGTGCGGCATGCCTCCACAAAGGCCGCGTGGCGCGTGAGCAGCTGGTGGTTGAGCGGCATGCCGCTGAGATGGGCGCCGACCACGGCCAGCCGGACCGACCCTGGCGTGACGGGCGTAGCGCGCTGGGCATCAACGGGACAAGGCCGCCCGGTGGCGCCCAGCGGCAGCGCTTGCGCCGCCTGCCACTGCCGGCCAAGACGTGCCAGCGCGCGGTCCGACCAAGCCGGGGCAACCAGCGTGATGCCGGCCGGCAGGCCGTCCTCGCGCGCACCGGCCGGCAACGCCAGCGCCGACAGGTCGGCCAGGTTGGTGAAGTTGGTATAGGTGCCAAGCCGCGCGTTCAGGCGGATCGGATCGTCCTGCACGGCGGCCAGCGTATAGATCGACGGCGCGCTCGGCACCACCAGCGCGTCGACCTTGGCCAGCGCTACGTGGATCGAGCGGGTCAGCGCCGCCCGCCGGTATTCGGCGTTGAACGCATCCATGGCGCTATAGCGGCCAGCCTCCTCGACGATGGCGCGCACGACCGGATCGATCGCGTCCGGCCGGCTGGCGTGAAGCTGGCTCACCGCCAGGAAGCGCTCAACCACCCACGGCCCCTGGTAGAGCAGCGCGGCCAGCTCGGCGAATGGCGAGAAATCAACGGGCACCAGCTTAGCGCCCATGGCCTGCAAGTCCGCCAGCGCCTGCTTGAAACTGGCCTGCGCCTGCGTATCGCCAAAGAACGCCAGCTGATCGGGAACGCCCAGCACGGGCGATGGCGCCAGCGCGGTAGGCGCGCTGAGCGGATAGCTGCGCGAGTAAGGATCGGCATGGTCGAAGCCGCCGGCGATCTCCGCCACCAGCGCGGCATCGTCGACCGTCAGCGCGAACACGGAAACGCAGTCCAGCGTGCGGCAGGCCGGCACCACGCCGGCGCTGGACAGCCAACCCCGCGTCGGCTTGAGGCCTACGATATTGTTGAATGCCGCGGGAATGCGCCCGGAGCCTGCCGTATCGGTCCCGAGCGAGAACGGCACCCAGCCGCGCGCCACGGAAGACGCCGAGCCCGAGCTGGAGCCACCGCTGACGTACGCCGGATCGAAGCTGTTGGGCACCGCGCCATAGGGCGAGCGCACCCCGACCAGGCCGGTGGCGAACTGATCCAGGTTCGCCTTGGCCACCACGATGGCCCCGGCCGCCCGCAGCCGCGCCACCGCGCCGGCATCGCGCTCGGCCACATACGCAAACGCGGGACACGCCGCCGTGGTGGGCCACCCTGCCACGTCGATGTTGTCTTTCACCACGAACGGCACGCCGTAGAGGGGAAACGCATCGAGCTTGCCGCCCGCCTCTTCAACCCGAGCCTCCAGCGCAGCCAGCTGGGACTGCAGCCGTGCCGCATCCAGGCGCGCGATCCAGGCCGGATCGCCTGCGTCCAGGTCCAGGAACGGGGCGAGCGCGTCCAGCGGCGAGGCGCCTTGCGTCTTGTAAAGCTGTTGCCAGTCAGGCAGGGTCCGGCAACTGCCAAGGCTGGCGGCGGATCGGCGCAGAGGAGTCTTGCTGGTCATCGCTTGTATCCCGGGTTGTATACATGAAGGCGTGCAGACCAACAAAGCAGGAGACATGCCATGTAAGAAGAAAAATAAATTCCTCTTACCAATCGGGGAAATTGGGGATCAGCGCGCCTTCGCGGGCCGAAGACGCATGCAGGGCACCCAGGCGCGCCGCACCATGGGGCGGCGCGCGTGGACCTAAATCAGTGCCTGTGGGCAGGACGACGCCGCAATGTGGTGCGTCATAGGCCGGCTCCGTTATTGCATGGTTTATATTGCCCGGGGCTGCTTGCATGAGAGCCCTTTGACTTTTGGAGGTGGTCTTGAAGATGAGCAACGGCGTTCCCCGCCGCGCGGCGATCGCGCTGGCCCTTTGCGGTTTCGGGCTGATGCCTCTGGCATGGGCCGCCGATGCACCGGTGCCATCGGTGCCCGACGCCGCCGCCAGCGATCCCGCCGGCCTTGGCTGGATGAAAGGCGCGCCACCGCCGCCCGAGCGCACGGTACGCTTCGACGACGGCAGCTATTGGCAATTCCCCGCCCTGCGCTGGAGCGTGTCGCACTTCCGGGAGCTGATGCCCACCGTCAACGTCTCGCGCGGGCTTGGCACGCCGGTGCCGCTGCCGCGCGCGTTGCGCACCGATATCGACGCGCTGCAGTTCCTGCCGATCGGCGCCACCCAGCCGATGACCTGGGCGCAATCCCTGGCGGCCAACTACACCGATGGCATCGTGGTGCTGCAGCGCGGGCGCATCGTCTATGAGCGCTACCTTGGCGCGCTGAGGGACGACGGCCAGCATGCGGCCATGTCGGTCACCAAGTCGGTCATCGGCACGCTCGGCGCCATGCTGGTCGCAGAAGGCCGCCTGGATGCGAGCAAGCGCGTGGCGGACTACGTGCCGGAGCTGGCCCGATCGGCATTCGGCAATGCCACGGTGCGCCAGGTGCTGGACATGACCACGGGGCTCAAATACAGCGAGGATTACGCGGACCCCGACGCCGAGGTCTGGATGCACGCCCAGGCGGGCAGCCCGCTGCCCAAGCCCAAGGACTACACCGGTCCGCGCAATTACTATGAATCGCTCCAGGCCATCCAGCCGCAAGGCGAGCATGGCGCGGCGTTTGGCTACAAGACTGTCAATACCGATGCGCTGGGCTGGGTCATTGCACGCGTGACCGGACGCTCGGTGGCCGAGCTGCTGTCCGAGCGTATCTGGCGCCGGCTGGGCGCGGAGCAGGATGCGTACTTCACCATCGACTCCATCGGCACGCCCTTTGCCGGCGGCGGCCTGAACACCGGCCTGCGCGACCTGGCGCGCTTTGGCGAGATGCTGCGCCGCGACGGCAAGTTCAACGGACAGCAGATCCTGCCCAAGGCGGTGATCGACGACATCCGCCGCGGCGGCGACAAGGCCGCGTTTGCCAAGGCCGACTATCCGCTGCTAACGGGCGGCAGCTATCGCGACATGTGGTGGGTCACCCATAACGAGCACGGCGCCTACATGGCCCGCGGCGTGCATGGCCAGCGCATCTATGTCGACCCGAAGGCCGAGATGGTGATCGTGCGCTACGCATCGAACCCGGTGGCCGGCAATGCCGCCAACGACCCGACGACGATCCCGGCGTTTCACGCGCTGGCGAAGTACCTGCTCGCCAGGCCGCGCTGAATCCCGCTGATCGGGCAAGTACTGGTTTCATCCGCCGTGGCAATGCCTCAGGCGGGGATCTTGCGGAATTTCTCGTGCAGCTGGCGCAGCAGCGGCGTGGGCGTCATGCCGTTCTTCTTCTCGACCTCGATCAGCCAGCCGGTGCGATGCCAGTCCTGTACGATGCGATCGAGGGCGGCCTGCGTATCGGCTTCTCCCTTGCGCAGCCAGATCACCGACGGCGACGGGATCAGGTCGCGCGGCGAGACGATCTCGAAGTCCTTCCAGTCGGCGTTGCCGTCCACCAGGTCCCGCAGCGTGGGGCTGACGTGCACGGCCGCCACGCAGTTGCCGCCCTTGAGCGCCAGCAGCGACTCGGGCTGCCCCCGGAACGCCTTGATCTGCGCGCCATATTGCTCGGCCAGGGGCTTGGTGAAGTTGCTGCCTTGCGAGACGCAGACGGGCTTGCCCTTGACATCTTCCCACCTGGCGATGCCGCTGCCCTTGCGCGCGATGGCAGCACCGCCGACCTCCTCGAACGGCGTGGGCACGAAGGACAGGATCTCGCTGCGCTCCTGGGTCCATTGCATGTTTGCGATCAGGATATCGACCTTGCCTTGCTGCAGGAACTGGACACGATTCGACGGCTGCACCTGGATGGTTTCCAGCGCCACGCCCAGGCCCTTGGCCACGCCCTCGGATAGCTCTACGTTATAGCCGATGTGCTTCTGCGTGGCCGGGTCGATGGTGCCGAACGGCGGGCCTGACAGGATCACGCCAACCACCAGCTTGCCGCGCTGCTTGATCTTGTCGAGCGTGGCGTCGGCGTGGGCGGGAACGGCTGCCAGGGAAAAGACGGCGCACAAGGCGGCCGCAAGACGGTGAAGCAGCGGGGATCGCTCGAGGGAATGCATGCGGGAGAGGCGGGGGGCCATAAGAGACAAGAACGAGGAAGGGGAAAACGAAAAGCGAGCGGGCATGTTGCGGGATCGCAAGGGTGCCCACAACAAATGCTTTCAGATATGGATATGCGCAGGGGTGCCGGAAACGGCCGCGTGCCCCGCCTCGCTCGCCCCCGGCGCGACGCGCCTATCGTGCCCGCCGCGCCGCGCGCCCCGTCTTGTCCGCGGCCTTCTTCTCACCCGCAGGCGGCGCGGCGAATTGCCCGGCCGCCGCGCGCAGGCATTCGAGCAGCTGGATGCTGCTGGGCGTGGGCCGCCCCTCGCGCAGCGTGATCACGCCCACCGGCGGCAGCTCCAGGGGCACGTCCATGGGCAGGACATGGAAGCGGCCTTCCCGCTCGAACTGCTGCCCCACCGACCTGGCCAGGAAGCCCACCGCGTCGAGCTGGGTGACGAAGGTAGAAATCGCCAGGTAGGACGACGACTCGATCAGGTCGGTCGGCGGCTGCAGCCCGTGCCGGTAGAACTCCTGCTCGATCTTGACCCGCAGCGAGGCCCACGGCGGCGGCACCACGCAAGGCATGCCGGCCAGGTCCGCCCAGCCCGGCGCGCGCTTGCCCGCCAGCGCGTGGCCGGCGCGCACCACCGCCACCATCGGCTCGTTATAGAGCGGCTCGGTGATCAGGTCCGGCGCGGCGTAGCCGGGCTCCAGCCGCCCGACGATCAGGTCCAGTTCGCTGATGCGCAGCTTGGGCAGCAGGTGGGGCAGGTCGCCCTCCTCCACCAGCACGGTGGCCTGGGCCGAGCGCTGCTTGAGCAGGCCCACGGCTTGCGCCAGCAGCACCGGCAAGGCCGCGCCCATCGACCCCACCCGGGTGCGCCCGGCGGCGCCGCTGGCCTCCGCGGCGATCTCGTCGCGCGTGCGCTCGTATTGCGCCAGCACCGAGCGGGCAAAGCGTACCAACGAGGCGCCCGCCGGCGTGGGCTCGGTGCCGCGCGTGGAGCGCGTGAAGAGCGTCAGCCCCAGTGCCTTCTCCACCTCGGTGAGCATCTTGGAGACGGCCGGCTGGCTGACGGAGAGAAACTCGGCGGTGTGGCCGAGATGGCGGAATTCGTCCAGCGCCACCACCAGTTGCAGGTGGCGTAGCTTGATGTTGGAGCGCAGCGCGCGGTCGATCTGGGGCATGACGCGATTCTACTTAACTTTAAGGTTATGAAGCCATTCCGATCATTGATTGGATTGTTATGAAGGGCTTTGCCACAATCCTGCCTGACCGATGGAATGTTGCCATCGGCCCATGACTCCAATAACGACTCCTGCGAGGACGACACATGACCGCACCCCACGGCATCAATCACGGGCGACGCCGCCTGCTCATCAGCGGCGCCGCTGCCGCCACGGCCGGCACTGCCGGCCTGTTGCTGCCTGGCTTCGCGCGTGCCGCCGGGTACCCGGAGCGGCCCATCACCTTTATCTGCCCGTGGCCTGTCGGCGGCACCGCCGACCAGTCGATGCGCGCGCTGTGCCAGGTGGCGTCGGGCGTACTCAAGCAATCCATCGTGGTGGAGAACCGCGCCGGCGCATCGGGCATGATCGGCACCAAGGCCCTGGCCCGCGCCAAGCCGGACGGCTACACCATCGGCCAGGTGCCGATCTCGGTGACGCGCTTCTCGCAACTCGGCATGCTGCAGCTGGACCCGCGCAGCGAGCTGACCTACCTGGCCCGCACTTCCGGCCAGACCTTCGGCATCGCGGTGCCGGCGAACTCGCGCTTCAAGTCGCTCAAGGAAGTCGTGGCCGAAGCCAAGGCGCATCCCGGCAAGCTCACCTATGCGCATGCCGGCATCGGCGGCGCCACCCACGTGGGCATGGAGGAATTCGCGCAGGCCGCTGGTGTGCGCTTCAATGCCATTGCCTACAAGGGCGGCGCGCAGGCCTTGCAGGACGTGCTTGCCGGGCAGGTCGACCTGCTGGCCGATTCCAGCTCGTGGGCGCCCCACGTGGAAGCCGGCAAGCTGCGCCTGCTGGCCACCTGGGGCGACCAGCGCACGCCGCGCTTCAAGGACACGCCGACGCTCAAGGAACTGGGCTACAACGTGGTGGTGGATGCGCCCAACGGCATCGGCGCGCCCGTCGGACTGGATCCCGCCGTGGAAAAGAAACTGCGCGACGCCTTCCGCCAAGCCGTGGCCAGCAAGGAATTCCAGCAGGTCGCGGCCCGCATCGATGCGCCGGTCATGTACCTGGACGGCCCGGAATACAAGCGCTACATCAGCACGGTGTACGACCAGGAAACCCACCTGATCCAGCGCCTCAAGCTCAAAGAACTGCTGCAACAAGGCTGACCCAACGTGAACTCCGCCGCCCTGATCCGCCTGCATGCGAACGACAACGTCCTGATTGCCCGGGACGCCCTGAGCCTTGGCCAGAGCCTGCCTGAACTAGGCCTGCGCGTGCGCGCGCAAGTGCCCGCGGGGCACAAGATCGCCGCTTGCGCCATTGCCAAGGGAGCGCAGATCCGCAAGTTCGACACCGTGATCGGCGTGGCCGAGCGCGACATCGAGGCCGGCGATCACGTGCATTCGCACAACCTGGCGCTGGTGGATTTCTATCGCGATCCGGGCTTCTGCCAGGATGTGCGGCCGGTGGACTATGTGCCCGAAGCCGAGCGCGCCACCTTCATGGGGTTCGTGCGGCCCGACGGCCGCGTCGGCACGCGCAACTTCATCGGCATTTTGTCGTCGGTGAACTGCTCGGCCACGGTGATCCGGCATATCGCCGACTACTTCACGCCCGAGCGCATGGCGGCCTATCCCAATGTGGATGGCGTGGCCGCCTTTGCGCAAACGAGCGGTTGCGGCATGTCCTCGCCCAGCGAGCACTTCGACGTGCTGCGGCGCACCCTGGCCGGCTATGCGCGCCACCCCAACCTGGCCGGCGTGCTGATCGTGGGCCTGGGCTGCGAGCGCAACCAGGTAGCGGGCCTGATGGAGTCGCAAGGCCTGGTGCCCGGCAGCCATGTGCGCACCATGGTCATGCAGGACAGCGGCGGCACCGCGGCCACCATCCAGGCCGGCATCCGCGCCATCGAGGAAATGCTGCCCGGCGCCAACACCGCCACGCGCCAGCCCGTGCCCGCCAGCCACCTCAAGATCGGCCTGGAATGCGGCGGCTCGGACGGCTTCTCCGGCATCAGCGCCAACCCGGCGCTGGGCGCGGCCATGGACATCCTGGTGCGCCACGGCGGCACCGCCATCCTGTCGGAAACCCCCGAGATCCACGGCGTCGAATACATGCTCACGCGCCGCGCCGTCACGCCGGAAGTCGGCCAGAAACTGCTGGACCGCCTGGCCTGGTGGGAACGCTACACCGCAGGCCAGAATGCCCAGTTCAACGGCGTGGTCGGCCACGGCAACCAGCAAGGCGGCCTGGCCAACATCTTCGAAAAATCACTCGGCTCCGCCATGAAAGGCGGCACCACGCCGCTGCAGGCCGTCTATGAATACGCCGAGCCCATCGAGCAAGCCGGCTTCGTCTTCATGGACTCCCCCGGCTACGACCCCGTCGCCGCCACCGGCCAGATCGCCAGCGGGGCCAACCTGATCTGCTTCACCACCGGGCGAGGGTCGATGTTCGGCTCCAAGCCCGCGCCCACCATCAAGCTGGCGAGCAATACGCCGATGTACACGCGGCTCGAAGGCGATATGGATATCAACTGCGGGCTGGTGCTGGACGGCGAAATGAGTGTTGAGCAGATGGGGCAGCGGATTTTTGAACACATCCTGGAAGCGGCATCCGGGCAACCGACCAAGAGCGAGGCGCTCGGGCTGGGCGACAACGAGTTTGTGCCCTGGCATCTGGGCATCGTCAGTTAGGAAGCCCCGCGGTTTGGAATCACCACGAAGTAGCGAGCGCCCGCCCTCTCCCCCGGCCCCTCTCCCACAAGTGTGGGAGAGGGGAGCCAACCGGCGGAAGCAGAATCGACATCGTCAAACCAACGATTCGGCGTAGCCGTGTGACCCGCCCCCAGGCGGGGAACACCCAAGCGCGATGCGAAGCGAGCCGTGGAGGTGTGCCAAGGCCGTATGGGGCGCCTCGGGATTCGGCGAAAAGAGCGGAAAAGAGGGACCCATGTCTGAGT
>NZ_BAAILO010000202.1:0-936 GCF_054589115.1 Cupriavidus sp. 8B
TGCTTGCAGTACACGATTTTGGTCTTTTCCGGATGCAGATCCAGCTTGCATTCGGCCAGCCGCATCTCCAGCCCCTGCTTGAGCCCTCGCGCCTGCGCTTCGCTCTTGCAATGACAGATGGCGTCATCAGCATAGCGCTCGAATGGCACGTCCGGGTGATGCTTGCGCATCCACCGGTCGAACGCATAGTGGAGAAACAGGTTAGCCAGCACCGGACTGACGACACCGCCTTGCGGCGTGCCCTTGTCCGGGTGCACCACAGTCCCGTCAGGCATTTGCACGGGTGCCTTGAGCCAACGCTCGATATACAGCAGCACCCACGCGCAGTCCGTGTGACAGCGCACCGCGCGCATCATGAGTTCCCAATCGATGCTACCGAAGAAATTCTTGATGTCGAGGTCGAGCACCCACTCGTACTCCCAGCATCGCTGCCGAGCCACGTTGAGCGCTTGATGCGCCGATCGTCCGGGACGATACCCGTATGAGTCGTGGTGAAACACAGGTTCCACGAGCAGCTCCAGATATCGCTTGGCCACCGTCTGAGCGATGCGATCAGAGATCGTGGGTATTCCCAACGGCCTCGTTCCCGCACCTCCCGCTTTGGGTATGTCCACCCGCAGCACCGGCGGCGGCATGTAGCTGCCGGAGGACATCCGATTCCAGATCCGATACAGATTATTCTTCAAATCCGCCTCGAATTCCTTCATCGACTGTCCATCCACGCCTGCCGCCCCACGGTTGGCCTTCACCTGCTGATATGCTTCCCACACCTCACGTTTGGAAATACAAAACGGTTTTGCTTTATCCATGCGGGTCCTCCCCTTGCGGGTTGCCCGCAGCACAAAGCCAGACGATGACGCCCCTTCGGTCCAGCCCCATTACAGGACCTTCAGCCCTACTACGGACGTCTCCGCCCCTGTGCCCCGCATCGGTACT
>NZ_BAAILO010000203.1:0-16298 GCF_054589115.1 Cupriavidus sp. 8B
GCGCATGAAACGTCGTAGGGTGTGGGGTTCTCAGATCAACGCTTCAGCCACTCGAAGCGCTGACTTCGGTCGGAGGTATTTCAGCGGCCTGCTAAGCGAGGGCCGCTCGGGATGCCTGTGGACTACGCTGATTGGTATCGCAAGGGTGGGAGCAGACCATGCGCTTAATCATCGAAGCCAGGCTGGCCGACGAGGGCAGCGACACCGGCCAGGAGTCTTGGCCGTGATTGAGCGCCCTGACTGTAGCCTTGCCGACATGGGCCTGACCCTCGCGGAGGGGCGGTCGCTGTTGGCTAAGGTGCAGGCCGAGCTGGTTTCGATGCAAGTGGAGGGGTGGCTCTGCAGCCAGACCCATTGTCAGCGCTGCGGCGAGGCGTTGAGCCACAAGGACCATCGTTCGACGATTGTGCGCACTGTGTATGGCAAGGTGACCGTGAAAAGCCCGCGGCTGTGGTCGTGTGCTTGCCAACGGACTGTCCCGACGCCGCGGTGTGTGGTTCATCCCTTGTCCAAAGCTCTGACTAATCGCACCACGCCGGAGCTGAAATACCTCCAGGCGAAGTGGGCAAGCCAGATGCCGTACCGGCAGGCCACCGCTATGCTTAAGGAAGTACTGCCGCTGGACAAAGGTATTTCATTCAGCGGCGCTCGGAATCGGATTCGAACTATTGGAAAACAACTCGACGCTGACATCGAGCGTGACATCGCAAAGCTGCCCCATTCGGTAGCGGACGTTCGGATTCGCGAATCAAGGCATGTCGCGGCCATGAGCGTCGACTCGGCGCGGCTGCGGTATTGCGACTCCGAGAGAGGTCTTGGCCGCCATGTCAACCTCATCGTCGGGCGAGCGACGTTCACTGACAGTCCGCCAAAGTTCTATGCCTATGTGCATCGGGAAGTCACCTCGGCTGCAGCGCGACTTGATCATTTCCTCAGTAGAAACGGTGTGGCGGCCGATGAACGCGTGACCGTGATCAGCGACGACGCCGGTGAATTTGAGAAGACCATACAGGGTAGTCGACTCGCTCGCGGCAGGATTCTCGATTGGTTCCACATCGCCATGAAGTTCAACGCAGCGCAGCGTTCCGTCTTCGGCAGCAAGATGATCGACTCACTGGAACGAGAGTCGATAGAGACTGAAATAACTCACGCCAAGTTTCTAGTCTGGCATGGCAAGGGCCGCAAAGCCTTGGAGCGCCTCAAGGCACTGGACGCTCAGCTGCTGACGCGGACAGGGTATGAGTACAGCCCGCTGTGGGAGCACCTAGATAAAATCTCCTATTACCTGAGGAACAACTCACCTACGTTGGTCAACTACGGCGCTCGGCATCGAAAGGGCCTGCCAATCAGCAGTAGCATCGCGGAGTCCGCGGTGAACCAAGTCGTGAGCCATCGCATGGCTAAGAAGCGACAGATGCGCTGGACGGACCAAGGAGCGCATTGCATGGTGCAGGTCAGGGTCGCGGTTTTGAACGGGGAACTCTCACCCAACCGCATCTCGGCGCTCGACCTCGCTGTTTCGCGTCACAACCAATCCACCGGGCCAGCATCGCCGAACTGGCACCGGTCGCCGAACAAAATAAACCGTGACATGCTCGCGGAAAGTCCGGGCGCCTGACGAAATCGGCCTCCCCAACTTTTGCACGCTCTCCTTCACGCCATTGAAAGCGCTCGCGAGCGTCGACAGGAAAAATGGCATCCTGCGCCTTTCATCGTAAATCCACCCTGGTTGGCACCCACATTTTCGGAATTAGTGGTCGCCATTAGCGGAATTAACGATCCTCAACACCTGCACAGCGAAGAGGATGCGCGGCACGAAGCGCCACAGGAGCGGCATCGGATTGGCTGGACCAGAATGACGTGAGCAGTATCCGCGCGCTCGTCAGGATTCAGCGCGGGTTCCGTGGTATCTACAGCGCGACCACATCAGGGCGTGCCCCTACTGCCCTCCGTTGCTCAGACAGTCTCATATATGGGGGCGCGACTGTGGCCAAATGCAAGAGACCAGGCTGAGTGCGGTTCACGAGGTAGGACGGAAGTCGAAGCCCCCATAATGTACCAACGACGTTTTGAAAGCAGGTTCAGTAATGCAGAGTGATCGTCATATCTAAGTTCTGTCCGTCGTACGAGAAGCTGGCTGCGGAGAACGTAGGTGCACTGAGCCAGCCTTTTGCGTCGTTTGAAAAGCCGTATCCTTCCATAGGAATGCCCAGAGCGTTGGTATCCAGCTTGCCGTTCATATTCTCATCATGAGCAGCTGCGATCGAATACGTCCCCGGGGGGACGTCTTCAAAATCGCAGCGCGCCCGATTATTCTGAATTCTGATTGACATGATATTCCTTGCTGAATGCAGATAGTCTTTCGGGAACCCGATCGGCGATTCAAAAAGAGTGCAGGCAACCATTCCGTTGCTGTTTCTAATGTTAAGAATCGTAACGTGAATGCCAGGATGTGTTGATTGAGAAAAGGTGACATCCGAATAGCTAAAAATTACCGTTGCGATTAGCAACGCCGTAAAGGCGACAGTGAGGAATTTACCCGGAGCATGGGCTGCCGATGGATACGCCCCAGTCCAATCAGTTTGAGCGTTCATGATCTTCTCGTGGTTGCCTCGCTCGTGTAGTAGGTTCCCCCCATTCAATCCAAGCTCATCTCCAGGCGTTCGAAATTTTTCAGATGACTGGGTTATAAGAAATCGCATCATCTTCTTGTGAACGGATACTGAGCTAACTCTAGTTTCAGCGCCAGCTTGGCGTCAACGAACAAAGCATAGGGCGCGGATCTATGGCCTGCTGTCCAAGCGGGATCAGCCAGTTCGTCGCGAGCCCCACCATCCGTTCGCTGAGGACTATTTCATAGCCGCCACAGGCATCGAATCCCGGACGCTTTGCAGCTATCGTTGCGCCAGATCAAGGTCATCCCCTGGAATCTGCTAAAACTCTATGTCCAGCGCAGATGTGGCAAGAAGTCGCCGTGCTCGTCAATGCCGACACCGCCCAGCTCGTATAGCAGCGTCTTGATCGTTTCCTTCTCGGAGGATTTGCATCCGACGATCATGATGATTTCGTCCTGCGACAAGAGTGCAGCTGCCCGCGCCAGCCGCTGTCGCGGCAACATTGAGCCGAACAACGCACCAAGGAGCCAGCCACAGACGCCGAAGGCCACGAAGCCACGGCCATAGGTGGTAAGGCCGCTAAGCGGGGCGGAATGGTCGCCGTAATACGCTGCCAGCGCTAGGCCAAGTATTGCAAAGATGGCATAGCCGGCGATCGAGCCTTCATGCCGGAAGGTGGTGTGCGTGGCGTCCGCGCCCGGAAAGCTCTCGACCGGCCGCAGGCTCCGGCCCACGAACCAGGGGCCGGTCACATGGGCGGGCGCGCGCACGAGGGGCAGCAGTTTTGCCCAGCCGTTCCGAGCGGAATCGGCATTCTTGAAGCGAAGACAGAGCAGGGTACGCATGATGGTGTCTCGAGTGCCCGGGCGTTCAGGTGCCCCGGAGGGTGGATCCGCGCCGTCGTCAGCGTGTAGCGTCTCCGGAAGGATGCCCCCCCCCGGCCCCCACTCAGCGCAGGTGTCCGCCAAACAGTCCGAGCAGGCCGATGACAATGAGGTAAATGGCGACGATATAGTTAAGCAGCCGCGGAATGACAAGAATCAGGATGCCGGCAAGCAACGAGATTAGGGGGCCGGCGCTGGTGATGAAGTTCATGATGGTCCTGTGTGATTGGCGTTGATCTGGCGGCGGCGCTCCTGTCGGCGGCTGTCGGTGGTTACATGGCAGCCAGCTTGGTGACCTTGGTGCCTTCGAGGCTGATGCCTGCCATCAGTCCGTTGTTGGTGAGCACGAAGGCCTCGACCGGTGCGCTGGCGGTGTTGGTGTCGATGTTGCCGTTGGCGCCGACTTTAAGCACGGCTACCGTGGCATCGCCGCCAACGGCCCAGCCTTCGCTGTTGCGGAAGCGGTCGAGCGCATCGCGGGTCATGAACAGGAAGATGATGGCTTTGGACTGCGCACCGAATTGAAACCCGATGGAGCCGGTGGTGGTGCTGTAGTAGCCCACGGTTGAACCCCGCACGCGCAGGGAGCCTTTGCCATATTCGCCGCCAAGCCAGAAACCTGCCGCGATGACTGAAGGGAAGACTAGAACTCCCTGGGCCTTGCCGACCAGCTCATGCGAGCCATGGGCGGAGGAGTAGAGGCGGCCGAGCGTTGAATCCACCTCGGCGTCGATGGTGCGCCGGTCATCGGCCCGGCTGCCGGCGTTGTCGGAGGGGCCGGTGGTTGTGCAGGCGGGGAGAGTGGCGCCAGCGGCCACAATGGATCCGGCTGAGATCAATATGAATCGTCGACGTTGCATGACTCTCTCCAATGCTCGAGGTATGAATTCAGCCTACGGCAAGCCGGGTATGGTTGTTCCATAGGTCCCGAGCTTTCGGCTGCAAAGGTCTGGTCGCCTGCCTACGTCGAAACAATGTTCTCCCTATGGACGCAAGAAGTCGGTCCGCTGGCGTACGCGGGCGCAAAGGTGGCGGAGAGAAGTAAATCTCAGCTGAACACGAGCGATCTCAGGTCGTCCTCGATATGGACGGTCCATTGCGCAGTCTGGTCTCCGTCGTACTGGCAGATTTCCCTGCCGAAGCATACTGAGACGCTGCGTCCGCCTGCCGGCACGGCGCTTTCAACTGCTGTCACGGTAAATCCGTCGGGTGCTACTCCGTTACGCAGACAGGTCTCGCGGAAAGCTTCCTGCTCCAGGGGAGGAACTGATTCAGCATCGTGTCCAGCATGGGTGTCTCCTGACGCCGGCATGTAACGAGGGAAGGCCGAAGCGGACAACGGCGGCCAGTCGGCTGGCCACCGTTGCCATCCCGCCGGCGATGCATTGGCTCGGGTGCTCGCCCTCTCCATCTTCTGTTACTCCGCCTTCTTGATATCCGCCTTGACGTCGCCGTACGCCGCCTGTGTCTTTCCAATATCCTTCTTCAGGGCTCCCACAACTTGCGTTTGCTGGTTTCCAGTCATCTTGCCGAAGGCTTCCTTGACTTTCCCGGCGGCCTCTGTGACGCGGCCCTTCACTTGGTCCTTGTTCATGATGTATCCCTCTTCATTGGTGTTGCGAGCCGGATGCTGAGGCAACCCGGCCGCGGGATGATAGGTGGCAACCGAGTTGTCACCGAGCGCGTGCCCGGTTACGCGCGTTCCTCAGATTGGATCTCGGCGATTCAGGAAGTCTGCCAGGAGCCTGCCTTGCAATGGCGGCAGGCGTCCGGGGCGTTCCCGACGCTCGCCTCAGCTCTGCCTAGCAACAACACGACAGGGACCACAACCAAAAAGCACCCCGCGTGTGCCTGAAGGCTCGAGAGAGCCCCCGTTGCTGCAGCGCCGCATTGTCACTCGGAATGCCGCTTGGTCGGCGACGCGCCGCGCAATCCGTACTGGTGCGAAACTGGTGTCATTGGATGACGCTACTTGCTCGCACGTTCCGGGCGCGCAGAAGCTACTGACCGGAAGGGCTGTGGCATGGCCCGCTGGTTGCAACAGTTACTGTTTGTGACGAATTGAGGTCAACTGCGCGGCCGGCTATGCCGTTCTAGGAATATGCGGGTCACGGTGAACCGTGCAGCAGTGATTGTTCTTTCCAGGAGTATCGCCATGAAAATGTTATTTGTTGCACTTGCCTCTGCTGCATTCATGACTACCGCTTTTGCGCAAACGGCCTCGCCAGCTTCTGCGACAAATCCGCAAACCGAAGCCATGAAGAACCAGGCGAAGGCCAACAAGGAAAAGAGCGTTGCACAGGCGAAAGCCGACAAGAGAAAGACTGAAGCGCAGAATGATGCGGCCAAGGCTCAAGCGAGCGCCAACAAGGAAAAGGTAGAGGCACAGGGTGACGCCAACAGGGCTGCCGCTGACGCTCAGGTAGACAAGGCGAAGGCGATGTCTACCAATGGCACCAACGATAAGTCGACCAAGGCGCAAGTCCAAGCCAACAAGCACAAGCAAGTCGCGCAGGCTAAGGCTAACAAAAAGAATGTAGAGGCCAAGAACGAAGCTGCTAAGGCGCAGGCCACGGCGGACAAGACGAAGGTGGAAGCACAATCTGAGGCGGACAAGGCTGCTGCGGGTGCCAACGTCGATAAGGCTAAGAAGCAGTAATCCCGGGCTCGCCGTGGGTCATGGAGGATGACTCACGGAAAGTAAGGGGCTTCGCAATGGAACTCGGCACGAGTGAGTTCGATCGGGAGACCCGTTGCCGCAAATGGCAGCGATAACGCGAGTGAGCGACTGTGGATGTCCTCCAGTTGTGCCACCTAGTCTTGTGCGTATATCTTGAGGCACATGAGCATAGTAATCTCCGGCTAGCAAGAGAAGGATTCTAATGTGGCTTCGGTCGGCCGCTGCTTAGCCTACGCGCGGAAAGTCATGCGCCACACTCAGTCACTCATCGCACGGCAACGCTGCGACGTGCTTCGCGACGGCACCGTCTATCGCGGCGTCCCTGTAGCGAATGCTAGACGAGACACTTAGAAGCACCCTCCAGTTCAGAAGTCAAGGAACCCTCCCGCGTTCGTTTAGTTTAGGTTTACGCCCGGTTGAAGTTGCCATGGCGGGTTTGCCGTGACAAGCCCGGGCACTATTTCTTGACCCACTGCCCGTCAGGGGTTTTCACATAAGCCCCCGGCGCCGCCTTATCTATGGCTTTCTGCCCAGCCAGGACGGCTACTTGATCTATAGTGGCGCCATTCTTCTTGGCAATGGCCTCGTAGGCGGTGCGACGTTTGGCATTGATATCGGCGGCAAGCTGTACGGCGTCCGGGGTTGGGTTGACCACCCCTAGAAAGCCATTGGGCTGTTCGCCGACCAGCCCTTGTGACTTGGCGCTGTCCAGGTCAAGCGCCAAGGCCAGCGTACTGCAGGCCAGCAAGAACACCGCCATCAGTCGTGTTGTGGTCTTCATCAGCCGCTCCTAAAACAATTTGCTGTCTTCGGTAAGTTTATCAACATCCTTTTCCACCTTGAGGCGAATCTCATGATCGATCTTCACATTGAGATTGATGGTGATCGGATCTTTGGGTGCCTCAAGTGCGATCCGCGGCGTACAGGCTGCCACTGGCAGTAAAGCCCAAAGCCAAAAGATTTTCATGATGAGTCCTTCGCATGATGTCAGCGCGAGCCTTCCGCCGGTTTGCGCTCCAATACCCGCCGGGATATTTCATCACCAATACGCAAACTGCGTAATAGTTCCAGCACATTTTCCTGGTGCGTGTAGTTTAGTACTACCGGCTGACTATCTTGCAGTGGGTTCTGGCCCTTGATGGTCACGGCAGCATTCAACCAGCCATCCGGTTTCATATCTACGCTCGCCTGAAAATCATGGATTGCCAAGTTACTTAGCGTATCCAGCGCCAACTGGGCCGCGCGGTTGGATTGGCCCATGGCCCTGACGCCCGCGGATGGCGAAACCTTGAGCGATAAGGGGCCTTCATTGCGCATGATCCCCCCTTGCAAGGCTAGGGAATTCTTCATCAATTGCAGTGGCAAATCCCCGCCCACGCGGCCCACGAGCTGAACGGTCGGATTCGGGTCGTTCTGCAGGGCGGCTACTTCCGCCATGTCGATGCGGCTGACCGTCACGGTCTGAAACTGCGGGGAGGGCCATTGCAGGGCAGGGGCGCGCAAGTTGCCGCCCAGCACTTCGGCGTACACGTCTGTCAGGCTCCAGGTGGCCAGGTCGGATTGCATCGTCATGCGCACATTGCGTACCAGGGTGCCCACATCTAACTCGGCCAGCATGACCGGCCCAATGCTGGCGAGAGTCAGCCCGTCTTGCCGCCATTCGATATGTACGGTCCCATCGCCGCCTGCCGCCAGAATGCCGCCCCAGTCCAACGCCAGCCCGGACGCGGTCATCTCGCCTTGCAACTGCCAGTGATCCTGCCACTGCCAGCGGCCTTGGCCTTTGAGTTGCCCTTTCTGGAAGGTGACGCCAAGGCTGCGGCTCATGGCAGTAGACAGGGGTGTCGTTATCTGCACCGTGCCTTGCGCGCCGGTTTTTTTTCCATAGCTAGTCAGCAATGCGGTCAGAGCCAACTCGGATTGCCAGGCGGGCACGCGCAGCTTGGCGTTGCCCTGCCGGCCTTCTACAGCCAACTGTCCGTCGATGCCCGGCAATGTACCGCGCGTTGTCACCGCTCCGCCTGCCTTGATCTGCAAGTCACCGAAAATCCCCTGCGGGCTAAGGCGTAATGGGGTTGTAGCGACAATCGCTATCGGCTCAATCAACGTGGTTCCGATCAGCCCATCGGTTATCGCGGCGCGGCTGCCAGCGCCTAGAAACCACTGGTCGTCTTTGCCATACCAAGGTGCAGTCAGCGTCAGGGTTCCGCCTTTCGCATATAACGGAGGCCGAGAGCTGCACTCGACCGCGCCTTTCCAGTTTCCCAGTGTATAGCTGGCGCTGAGCACTCCCGTGATGGGTTGGTCGCCATAGTGGCCATTGAACTTCGCCTGTGTAGCCCAGCGCGGCGCGTGAAAGTCGGCTACTGGGAAGTGCAGCGCCAGCAGCAGGCTTGGCCCCTTGACGGTCAGGCTGGCCGGTTCGCCGGTGAGGCCTGCGGCATCGATACGCCCCTGCCAAGACCCCGCCAGGTCATGCCCGGCCGCTTTGCCCGCCAGGTCAAGCCGCCCTTCCCAGCCCCACTGGGCTTGCTGCCAGGATAATAAGCTGTCGACGGTTTTAACGCTGAGATCTCGATACCGAAGTTCGGCAGAGACGGTACTTTTGCCGACCAGCGCCAGCGGCAGCACCAGCGGGCGAGGCCAGCTCAGGCGTAGTTCCTCCGGGAGCCGTATTGCCGCTGGCAACACCGCCAGTTCCTGCTGATTCCAGCGTAGTGGCACCGTGCCGGCCAGCTTGGGTCCGTCCAGCGTCAACATGCCCTGACCGCGTGCCACGCCGCCGCCCTCGGTATTCAGCTTTAGCTGCACGGTGCCTTGCGGGCCCGTCGCCCGAAGGTCCAGGTGCAAGGCATTCACCCCGCCCAGGTTCCCGCTGGCCTGTAGCGCTTGCCGGGCGTCCAGGCTCCAGCCGCCGCCGAGCGCAACCGGTGCCCCCAGCACGGCATTCAACTGCCATTGTTTGGCAGCGAGGCTGCCCTCAAGCGTCGTATCGGTCCGTTGCGACTGCCCCCTATAACCCAGTTGTTGCCCCTGTGCCTGCAAGGTGCCATCTAGGCGATGTGTCTGCCACAATCCCTTTCCCGTGAAGGTCAGCACACCCAGGAGCTCTGGGGCAATGTCAGCCGCCTGAATTTGCCCTTGCGCGGTCCAACGCCCGGAAGGGCGGTCATAGACAGCAACCGCTTTGCTGCGCTGATACCTTGCCTGCGCTTGCCAGCGCTGCTCACGCTGGCGGATGACCAGCGCGAGGGGCGGCAAGCCGGGAATGGAGAGGGCGTCAATTGAGAGATCGAAGGGCGGCGTCCAGGGGGGCGGAGTCAGCTCTTCCGCGCCTGTTTTGCATTTGGGCAGGCTCATGCTGGTCATGGTGATCGTCACCGGGCGCCAGCCGGTAACCCGCAATCGTTCGCCAAGGGCGCTGACGCAGCGGTTTTGTAGTCTTTGCCACTGCGCCAGTTCCAGTCCGCCCTGCCAGTTGAGGCCCTGGACACGCATACCGTACGCATAAGCTACGACCACTATCGCGAGTAGTACCCCTAGTGGCAGCAGTGCAAGCAGGATCAGCCAACGATAGTAGCGACGCACAGATGCAGGACGAGAGCTCATGCTCATTTACCGCTCATCAGATTTATGGTTCGCAAGGGGGGCTAGCCTCCAGTCGGGAGTATGCCGCATCCCGCTTGTCATCCGATTTCGGCCCGGTACTTGAGGATATACGTGTGCCAGGAGTTTGCTGTGCGATGTTGAATCGCCTTAGGCATCCTAGGATGCCTCGGAGAGCAGACGCTCGCATAACTGTACATGTCGCCGTCTTTCCCGCACTTCGCGACCGTCCGCAACGGCCAGCCGTTGCGGACAATTCGTATCGTCCAAAGGCAGGCGCTCACTGATGAGACCCGGCTGAAATTCGGTGCGTGTCCGCTGCCATGCCGGCCCGCACTCACGAGCGACTTGTAGGACGAATCCGGCATGAAATCAGTGCGCGCCAGATGGCATTTGCCTGTGGGGCAAACGATACTGAAGAGAGCCTTTGGTCGGACAAACTGATGCTGCCCTTCGTTCTGGTTACCTCGCGGCAATCGCGGTGATCGGCATTGCGATTTACCTGATGAACTAGTGGCTACGCTCCGATCCAGCAGCGGGTAGGTGAGCATCGCACTCACGGCCGGCCTTGCCGGTCCACTTACTACAGCGGGGAACACATTCGCCCTCCGTTCGCTGCCGGTGATCGTTGCGGGCTCGCCAAAGCGGAGCCGAGCCCGCAACGAGGTAATCTGTCCAGCCATTCGTTAAGAAGCGAAGCGGTTCTGGCGAAGCGCGCAGCCGCAGGCAATCTAGGAGATCCTATGGCTTTCAAATACACCTTCATTGATGTATCCAACGCCACGCCGACCGGCGCCCCTGTTCTCGTGGCTGACCTGACCGCAGATGCGCCCATCCCTCACCTCGCTGTAGGTGTGGTCATTCGCCTGCCGGACGCCGCTGGCAAGCCTTGGCTGGTAAAGGAGCTTAGCCTGAGTCCGACGATCCAGACCAACGTGGTCGGCGCGGACCTAGTGGTCTTGGTCTACGTGACCGGCAAGTAACCCGAACGGTCTTGGGCTTTTGGGCCTCCACAAAGGGAGTTGCGTGGCTGTCACGCGGCTCCGAGCGTGCGCCGCTGAGCGCTCAAGCTACCGCCGGTGCTGCACAAGATATTCCGCCGGCGCAGGTGCTCGGTGGGCAAGAGCAGGGAGCAGGTGGCTTTTGGGGCATGTATGAGAGACGTCTCGAGCTTTGACGCCGCATTGCACAATTTTTGGTAACACATAAACGTGCTTTCTGCGGAAGCTTTTTCGCTGCAGTGGTATTAGGTGGAGGGCCACGCGCAGAGGTTGTTTTATGCAGATCGGGCCGACGCCGGCGACATCGACTTCGACCAAAGAAATATCTCGTTCCTATCGGTAAAGGGTGGGAGCTAATATCTACGCCGGGAGCGTAAACGCGCTATTAAGCCCTGGCGCATCGGGCAAACTGGAGCGCCTGAAACCACCAGAACCAGAATCCCCTCGTGAACAGCTACTGCTGTCGCGTCGAGCCTTTCCGTTTCGAGTTGCGATCGCGGAGCGCTCATTCTCAAGATCGGCGGTGCGCCGTGCGCCGATTGATAAGGACTATAGCCTACGTGTCCCGGCCAGCCTGGCTCGTGATGGTGCAGCATCCGCTATCGACGCGTACTCGAACGCTGCGCGGCGACGGCAGGTCATGTTAAGAAGGGCATTGAAAAGCTCTACAATCTGCTATTCTGGAAAATCAGTGTCAGGTGCATCGTGCTGCGGGGCTCGGTTTGCGTCTGAATGACGGGTAGATGCCGCTAATTGAGTCAACCTGTCCGCAATCCATTTCTCACATGAGGAGACGATCATGCTCATTTCACGTTTTCTGTATGGCTGTCTTCTCATTGCCTTGATGGGACTAGGCGGTTGCGCTATGCCGGACAGGTCGACACCGGCCACGCCTTCCGATATGTCGAAGCCGGCCAAGCCTTCTTTGTATGAACGGCTCGGAGGCAAGCCGGCGATTACAGCGGTGGTCGACGATTTCGTTGGGAATGTTGCAGCGGATGCGCGCATCAATGCGAAGTTCGCCAATGCCAATATTCCGCGTCTGAAGATGCGGCTGGTTGACCAGATCTGCGCCGGTACGGGTGGACAGTGCATTTACACTGGTCGTGACATGAGGACAACGCATGCCGGCATGGGCATAACCAACTCCGAGTTCGATGCGCTGGTGGAAGACCTGGTGAAGTCGCTCAATAAGTTCAAGGTGCCGCAGCAGGAACAGAACGAGCTGCTTGGCATTCTGGGGCCGATGAGGAAAGATATCGTCACGCGATGACCGTGCATACCCTGGATGAATTTTTCGATACCGCATCCTGTCGAGTCCGTAACGATTCCTCTGTTCTCCGGAGGCCAATATGGCTGGCGACGCTCCCCAGGTGTTTCAACTGGAGTGCAACGGGCAGGCAGCGGGAAAGACGCGTGATATCTGCCTTGCATTCATGCGATGGGGAGAGGAGCGAATATGAGCATCGGAACCTCTGCTGATCATTTTGATTTTGGTGCTGCTCGGTGCATTGCCAACATGGCCCCATAGTCGCAGTTGGGGTTACTACCCTAGTGGACTGCTGGGAGTGGTGGTGGTGCTGATTTTGTTATTGATGGGCCGGCTTTAAACCGCCACGACCTCAATGAGAACGGTGCTTCCCGCTAGGCGACGCATCGTTCTGAATCCCTTGGGAGAGGCACCACGCCGGCTACGGTGGTGAAAGTTGTCCGCGTCGTAAATGGTGGTTGGAAGTACGTCAAGCGCGTTACGCACGTCAAATAATTGACGAACAAGACAGGTGCCACGCAAGGTCGACCGGCGCCCCGGTACCAAACTGGGTTCACTTGGTCCGCTCTTTCCCCATGTGCTTTGTTTTTGTCTTTTCTCCCGACGGTTTCTGCCCCATTCATGGATGACTTCCGGCGCTGACCGCGCCTCGCGAAAGCCCCTTTTGGAAGCAAGCGCATGTTGTCGGACTGAGTTCCGGCGAACAGGTGTGCCGGATTTATGCAGGTGGGGTTGTCGCAGCGATGGAGTACCTTCATGCCGGGCGGCAGCACACCTACGCCGAGCATAAATGCCAAGCGATGCGCGTAGACCATCCGGCCGGCAACGAGGAGCTAGCCGTAGCCGTCGTCGTTGGTGGTCCGCTGCCACTCCCAACATTGACCGTCAGTGGCATGGTCCAGCCCGTTGGCCAAGCGCTTTGCCGGGTGCTCGAGTGCGTCCGGAGCTACGCCCTGCGGTGCGTAAAGCTTGCTACGCTGGGCCCTGCCGGCCAGCAGGGCTCGCATCATGGCGCCGCTGACGAGGATGGGGCGTTCTTGGGTCATGTTAGGATTCCTCGGGATATGAGGAGCTTTCATGGAAAATGCTGATAACTACATAAAGACCTTTGAGTTCGATTACAACGGCCATTGGATTGAGGTGACCGTCCGTCATCCGGACGGATCGCCTGATCTCTTCATCGCTGACATCAGGATCAGTGGGCAAAGTCCACAGGCCCCGGCGCGACATTGGGCCAGCTTTGATGGGGGAGACAAACCGGCGTTTGCTGACCCGGAAACCGCGTCGGAAGATGCTTCGAACGCTGCTAAAGCCTACGTTGACAGGTCCGTCGGCAAGGCCGAATAGTTGGGTGCCGCGCGGCCAGAAGGGAGAACCAGCCAGCAAAGTCGAAGTCATGCTGCGCTCTCCGGATAGCCGTCGTGCTGCACGCCGTCGAGCAGGCGGCCGATCTTTCCGACGCGGTCCCATCGTCGCAATGGGGTAGGGCCGGGTCGCGCTGTAGTGGACGAAGGTGTAGCCGCGCTCGGCCGCCTCGATCTCTGGCATCGTGCGGTTGCCGAGATGCGCCGAACGCTCAACGGCCTGACGCCCGGCGCAGTGCAGGTACTTCACCGCCTTGGGAATGTTGCCGCTGTGACTGTAGTGATGGGCCAGTTCGCTGCAGTGGTCTTTCAACTGCTGATGGAAGAGGGCCTCGATGGCCCGCCCCTTGCGTTCATGCAATGCGCCGCGCTGTTCCGAGAGCAGGGAGTTGCCCGCGACCTCCTGAGTCAGCGCGTGCCTGAACGCATACTCTACCTCCGGAAAGGCGGGTTGCCCGTAGGCATCGGCTCCAGGGGGAATTGCTTCTCCATCGCCCGGGCGGGTCCGCCGACCCCGAAGCGGCGGAAGCGTGTTTTCATCGGGCCATCGCGATCGCCCGGCAGCAAGGCGGGAAGTCGCTTGAGCTGCGCGCGGCGCTGAGCCTCGCCCGGCTATGGGAAAACAAGGACAAGGCGGAAGCCGCGCTGCAGACGCTGGGCTGGCTTCACGCGTCCTTCACCGAGGGGTTCGACACCGCCGACTGGCAGCAGGCCAAGGCGCTGCTGGATGCCGCGCGACCCTCCGGCCAGCAAGATTGAGGAGCACACTGGCTTAGGTCGTCAAAAGAGGGATGCCCCCTTGTCGAAGTTGCCGGCCAGCAGACCGCCGAATCCTGTCGGTCGATCGGTCACGCCGAGCGTGCGCAAGCAGTGCCAGAATGGCGCCTGGTTGCTGGTGATGACGGGCTTGCCCGCACGCTCGATGTCTTCGATGATGCCGCTCACCTGTATGCCGCCCGGTTCCACCCGCTCAGGACGCGTGCCCGAAATTGTCTCTGACAAACCGCAGGTCCACCTGCTGATCGGTCATGTGCGACCCCGCGGTATGGCGCAGCCAGTGCGCCGAAGCGCTAGCCAGCACCGCGGCCCGGCTTGCCTATTCGGGCCCGCGCGCGCAACCGCTGGGCGGCTAGCGCAAAAAGCACCAGGCGCAGCGCGCCGAGCGACAAGGGTTTTTCCTTGCCAATGATCGGCAGCGCAATCGGGCGATCCTCACCTGGCGCCGGCTTCGCCGTCGAGGGTCGGGGTGGTCAGGTGCTTCATGTTACGATCTCCCGTCCCAACCGGAGGTCGTCATGACAATCGAGAGCTACCAGGGCTATACCGTCCGCGGCTTTGCGAAGCAGCTTGGCGATGGATCCTTCGAGGCATCCGGTGCAGTTGAAATGGGTGGTCGCCTCGTGGAAGGCTCGGACCCATTGGGGTACTACCCCTCGTTTGATCGTGCTGCGGCAGCTGGGATCGCTTGGGCGAAAACGTGGGTTGATGATCACGGCTGAACCCTCCGAAACTCCAACACCCATACCCACGGATTGGTCTGCCATGCGCCCGCGCCGTTGATCGCATCCCAGAGGTGCTGATATCGCTTCACGTGCGTGTCGCACTCGCTGCAGTCAGTGTCGGGCATCGCCCCGCCTTTGCCGCCGAACGCGGTGTAGAGGCCGGTCCCGCCGCAGCGAGGGCAAACGCTCCAATCCGGATCGTCCCGCTCGGCATCCAGGGGTTCGACGCCTTCGGCCACTGCGTCCGACTCGGTGCATTCGTTCAGCCGCTCGACGCGCACACCAGTCACCTCCAGCAGGATCCGCGACAGCGAGTGCGGCATGTGGATGCTGGGCCTCCAGGTGATGCCCTTGGCCGGGGGCAGGTTCTCGTACTTGCCAAGCACATTGTCCGGATAGTCGGCGCGGTAGAACGTCGAGCCCGGTTCAAGCGTGGTCGGCTGCGCCCAGGTCTCGCGCACCATGGCGCCGCTAAAGAGGGTGGGACGTTCTTTGGTCATGCTAGGATCAATTCCTTTCTTGGGAGACGGCCATGGCGAAGTGCAATGCTTGCAGTTCTATCGTCATGGATAGGCGAGGGGAACGAGGGCACGATGCCCTTGTGGAAACCGGAAGTGAGAAATTCAGTCCCATCGGGAAGGCGGCCGTCACCAAGACGTCGTTCATTTGCTCGACCTGCGGGACGAAATGGACGTACGAGAACGATAAGAACAACAGCTTCGCCGGCTGGCATGAGGCTTAGAACTGATTTCATGCCGCGCTCTCTAGCACCAGGTACGGCGGGCTGGTGACGATGCACTGCACGCGCACGCCGGCGGCGATCAGGTCGCGCATCACGGCGCGGCAGTCGCCTTGGTAGCAGGGTCGCGCGTCATGCTAGGATCCTTATCAGCCTCCGGGAATAGCCATGAATCGCATTACCGAATACCGTGGATTCGAAATCCATGTTTACTTGGTGACCACTTCGGAAGACATGTTCGATGTCTGGTTCCAGATCGAAGACCCGATAAAGCCTCCAGGCGTTGCCGCAATCGGCAAGCGAATCAAAATCCACGGCGGTCCGTTCTCGCGCCGCTGGGCACATCTCGTCGCCGAAGTAGCAGGCAGGGCTGCGGTGGACGTAATTCTGGGCGTCTAGGAATAGGTACATACCGCGATCCACATCCGGCTTTCTACTCACCCGGTCCCCATCATTCGCTAGAATTCTGCGAAACCAACTAGGGAGACGGCCTTGGGCGAACGCACGGCATGGGTATCCGAGGAATATCGTGGGATGTACATCCATGTCATGACCTTCTGGATTGTTGGCATCCCAGGCGCCAGGCCGCCGCCTGGCCAGAAATGGGGGTATGTAGTCGAAATCCGATACACAGCCG
>NZ_BAAILO010000204.1:0-13415 GCF_054589115.1 Cupriavidus sp. 8B
AGCGTGCGCAACGGCTCATACCAATGAGACATGATGCCCTCCGAATAATAGAAAAGCCCCGACTAAGCGGGGCATGGATGAATGGCTGAGAGAAGGCTGTCAGCCTTCGACGGCTGTGAATTGGTCGACAAATCGCCACAGGTGGTCCCAAGCATCGTGCGAGACGCGGAATTCCCGGTGGGCGTTGTACTTAATGATGTCGAGGTGGGGGAAGGTGCGGCGCTGCGGCGTGACAAACGTCTCAGACAATGGGAATTGCCTGAGACATGCGGCCAATGGCGCATAGTCGGCCCATGTGGCAAACGCGATCATGGCCTCCATTACCTCGCGGGCAGGCTTTTCAGACCAGTCGCAAAGGGTGCGCTCCCGCCCAGCCAATTTCGCTTCGCAGGACTCCATCTTCGTGCGGAGAATCACCTGTGTGGCGGTTCGCTTTATCAGGAAATTCTCGTCCAGACCAAACGCGCGCTCCAGTATCGCTACCGCCTGCCCGTAGGCAATCTTCTGGCCTTGCGGGCCATACTTCGCTTCAAGCAGACGCCAGAAATTGTCCAGGTCGGGTTCGGCACCGGACTCGATCATTTGCCAGATATTGTGTTCGCCATCCATGAGGACGCTGGTCTCGTCGATCGCCAGTGCCACATCGGGTGGCCCAAAGCAATCGCTCGCCTTGGCAACGATCTTGGTGACCAGGCGGCGGTACAGTGCGAACAGCGCCTTGTGGTCGTCGTGCGGAAGAGGCATCTTAACTGCGGTGCACTCATCATTCCCGAACACGCGATCCTCCATCATGAGGACCTGTTGATATGCGGTGCGACTGCTGTGCTGCGCGGCCTTGAAGGCCCGGACAATATGTTGGTACATCGATGCTCCAGTTAGCGGAGCACGGCCCTTGAGGCGCGTGCCCCAAGGCTTAGGTGTTGTTGAGAAGGGTGATGCGGTGTTGCCCGTGCGACTAGTCGCGCTCGTCCATGAAGCTGGCACCGTACTCGCCGATGAAGAGCATCAGTTGGTCGGCCAGGTCGTGCGAGAGCTTGAATTCCCAATAGTCCTTGTAGAAGACAAGGTCCATGCCGGGGAACCTCTCCTTTTGTCGGTATGTGAACTCCAGGCCTGAGAGGTCGAAGCGGTCGAGGCGCATGGCCAGGTCGGCGGCGCCCGCCTTTGCGGCGAACGTCTCAAGGGCAGCAAGGCAGTGCACGGCCGTTTGCCGGCCGCCGGAGAAGCCGATTTTGCGGACACCGGTGCGACCGTAGACGCCCTCCGAGTGCACCGACTTGCGTAGGATGACGGCAGACGCAGTGCGCTGCACTTCCTGGCGCCGCGAGAGACCGAAGGACCTGATCAGGCATTGCGCCGCCTGCCGGTACGCAAGTTCCAAGCCTCCACCCGCTCCATAGCGTGACGAAAGCGAAGCCCACAAGGTATCAAGATCCGGAACGGCGCCACGGTCAATCGCGTCGGCAATATCGATGCCGGCGTGCTCTCGCTCTTCCTCGTCACTGAGCTCCAGGCGAGCGCCCTGAGGCGAAAACTCCCTGCGAGCGCGATTCACGACCAGGCCAGCGAGGTTGTAGCAGAACTTGCGAAGCTCCTTCAGCGTGTCGATGATATTAGGCACCGATACGCCGTACTGGTAAGACTCAAGGCCTGGGAGTTGTTCTCGCTCAAAGGCTGCCGCTGCGGCATAGGCTGCACGCGCGTCCTTCTGAGCCTGGATAAAGCGCTCGATGATTTCTTTGTACATGGTCTCTCGCAAGAATTTGCCGGAGACCCCCCCACCGGGAAGTCTCCCGGCTGGGTTGAGGTACTTTGCCGCAAGTGCGGCTGGTCAATACATGAGCTAGGTCAGGCCTGCTCGCAGTCCCGCACGTAGCGGGCGATGGCACCGATCAGCGCCTCCGCGCGATCGTCATTCGCAGTTTGCAGGCCATATCGCCGCAACTCTTCCACGACAGCGGCAAAGGCGCGACGCACCCGCTCACTGCCGTCATCTGGCATGGCCTCGATATAGGCGTGGCCGACGCGATCCTGGACGGTGAGATACCCCGAAGACCTCGCGCGCTCATTAGAACGGTCCGCGGCCTGCGCCATCCGGCCCAACTCTCTTCGCGCGGTCTCGATGCCTTTCGGCTTGCCGGCCTCGAGCAAATGGAGAATAGACGGCAGGATACCGGCCCACGTCGGTGTGGCGTCGATAAACTTGACCGTGCTGCCCGATTGGCCAACGGTGCTGTCGATATGGGTAAGGGTGGAAGTGGACATATGGTTCCCTGATAGGGGTGAAAGGGAGTCCGTCCGCGAGGGATAGCCCCCGGGGAGAGAAAAGAAGCAGTTCGGCTCAGTGGTGCGGGAGTGCAAGAACGTCGGGCATCGGTACGAAGCCGAGTGCCAGCCAGTTCGCGACCGGATGGTCGGGAAAGTCCGGTACTGCACCGAGATAGAGCGCTGGAATATCCAGTTCGTCTCGTCGGCCATCCCAGCATTCCTGCCTGTAGCGGCGGCTCAGTAGAGACCAAGTCAGCTCCGCTCGCGCGATGTGGTCCCATTGCGCCGGCAACTTGCCTTCGTCAAAGATCCGCTCGCCGCGGCGGTTCATGCAGGCCACGACCTCGTAGTACCGCCCGAAATCATGGGAGAAGCCTTGGCGAACAAACGACAGCACGCAGGCATCGTGGGTGCCAAAGATGCGGTTTAGCTGCCGGATGTAGACCGCGCACTCGACTTGCGAGCGCTCACGATAGTCATCCTGGCCGACCTGGGCACACTCCTCATCGTAGGGGGTAGGACCGACCTCGATCTTGTTGGAACGGGAGATGTACATCTAATTTCCTCAGCAAACATACCGGGAAACGCCCCTCGGGCCGATTCCCGCAGGGATAAGTGGTAGGCCGTGCGAGCCCAAGGGATCGCACGACAGGAGTAGAAGGCGGATCCGGCGCGCTAACGCGGCCTTAGCCCCGCGGACCGGCGAGCTGGTTGAAAGACGCGAGGGTCCAGGCGCCGATAATCGACATCGCGATAGTCAGGCACGAGGCAAGTTGCAGCGTTAGCAGGGAGATATTTTCCGTCGTGACGATGAAGAACAGGGCAGCAAATAGCAGGACGACCAACGCAGCAGTGGCGAGGGCCGTTTCACGGGTCTTGAGACTAGACATGATGGCTCGGAATGAAGTTGGAGCCATGCCCCATGGGGACGTGGCCCCATAGGGTGGAAAGGATGCAGTGAAATGACCAATGGTCAGCAGTGATCGAACCGGAAGGTAGCGCCGTGATCACTGACAAAGGCGAGCAGCTTCTCGCCCTCTTCCGCGTCAAAGCGGAACTCGCACCAGCCCTTGTTGAACAACATACGAAGGCCAGGAAGTTGCCGCGACAGGTGTGAGTACGGCAAGGTCACATCCAGGCGTTCAATCGCGATCGCCAGATCCGCAAGGCCGCTAGCGCCTGCGAACTGAGCGAGTGCCTCGAACGAACAACGCATGTTCTCGATGCTCGTGGCACACATACGATTCGAGTCCCCGAAGAGGAAGCTCTTGCGCAAGACCACTGCGCTCACGGGCTGACGTTCAAGCTCGCGCTTGGACAGCAGGAAGCGCCTGACGATCTCCTTTGCTGCGCTACGCGATTCGGCATGAATGGCGGCCTGGTCGGCTGCGACTCGTGCATTCAGAATGGTTTGTTGGGAAAGTGCTTGCATGGTGGTGCTCCAAAGATTGGGAACACCCCCTTGCGGGATGTGTATCCCGAAGGGTGGAAAAAGGCGTGAGTTTCCGTCAACGCGATGCGCCGGCGGAATCGATGGAGTGCTTAATGGCGGTTAGACCAACGACGAGGAACGCCGAAGATCAACGTACCGCTAGACGGGAAAAAGATGGGTCGCTTGTATCTGAAAGGTCAAGCCAGCCTGAACATGGGACAGCACCTAGAGGATGGAGCCTGCCCATCAAGGACAAGCCTCTATGGCAGAGAAGCAATGCTGCCGATGAAACTCGGCAAAGGTCGATGCGTCGGAGACGCTGGAGTAGCCCGCAGGATACCGCAAAGCGTGCCGTCGATAAAGCCCTACGTTTCCGAGGGCACGCCAGCTTTACGCAAGCGGTTCACGACGCTCGCCCGATAGCGCGCCGTCTCGGCTGGGTCCTGCATGGCAGCGTAGTCCGGCATGCGCTCCTGCCCCGGCTTGCCCCCGGGCTGTTCAAAGCCGGCTGGGTCCAGGCCGTGATGCGCAGCGTGTAGCTGCGAGACAGACCACGAAAGCTCAAACGTGGCAATGGTGTCCCAACGACCAGGGATCGCATCGGCATCGAACCAGTGCATGCCCGCACCCTGCATGTACGCAACGACCGAGTATTCGCTTCCTTTGTCCGATGGCGTTGCCTGCACTTCGAAGCGCAAGAGATCGGCCGGGGGATGCCAGAACACCCGATCCAGCATCCGTCGATAGGCCAGCGCGTCGATGGTGGCCAGCTCACGGAAGTACGGCTCGCCGGGAGCGGCGAATGCCCGCTCATCGCGGGGCCGGGTGCCAACGTAGATTTCCTTCATGGCCTGTCAGTGTGTCTTGTCGTTGTCTGGTCGTCGGGAGGGGTGGCTGGCCGGCGATCCGGCATAAGACACGCAAAATGATACGTCATTCGCCGGCTCGTTCGCCCGGAATCACGCCGACAATATTGTCTGCCGCAATGGGCCCGGCCGTCACCTTGACTTTGCGCAGGGACCCGTATGCTGGATTAATAGAGTACTCATCCGATCCAGACCATGCGCTTCACCCGCTACGAACGCCACAACGCCATCGACTTCAATGCTCGCCGCCAGGCCGCCTTTGCCCGCAAGCAGGCACGCGAGCGCGAGCGCTACCCGCTCTTCGGCGAGCACATTGCCGCGGAACAGCATACGGTGGACGAAGAGATTGCGCGCCGCACGGTCAGGGCGGATTCGTTCGAGCACAGAATGCGCGCCCTCAACGCCCGCTGCTGGCGCGATGCCCGCAAGACCTATTTCGCCCAGGCCGATGCCGTGCGCGCCGAGATCCGCGCCAAGTGGGCGGCATGGCGCCGCCCGACCACCTCGACCTACTTCGCATGGCTGGTCGACGTGGAGAGCGGCAACCAGGCACGCCGCGTTGCCGCCTGCGAGGCGCAATACGCCGCTGCGCGTATGGCACGCGGCGCCCTGCCAGTGCAAGAACGGCTGGCGGTCTAAACATGCGCCCCACCGAAGAGCAGCAGGAGGCCGTGGCGGCGGTCACCGCTGGCGGCCCCGTCAAGGTCAAGGCTTACGCCGGCGCGGGCAAGACCACCTTCCTGCGGATGGCATCCGAGGCACGCCCGCGTTCGCGGTGCCTCTATTTAGCCTTCAACAAGGACATTGCACAGGAAGCGCAGCGCAAGTTTCCATCGAACACGCGCTGCCGCACCGTGCACTCTCTAGCTTTCGGTTCGACCTCGCCCGACATTACCCGCAAGCTTAGGTACCCGGTTGAGCCGAGCCACAACCTGGCGATCCGCTATGGCATCGGGCCGTTGCGCCTGCCGACCACTATCGGCAAGACCGTCGAATTCACCACCGCCAAGCTTGGCCGCATGGTCATGGACGGCATGGCGCGCTTCTGCTCCTCCGCACAGGCCGAGCCGCAGGCGTGGCACATCTCGGTCGATCCTCTCATCGACGAGGAGTTAGCTGACGCGCTGCGCGACGAACTGCTGCCGCACGTCCAGACCCTCTGGCGCGAAAGCACGGATCCGAACGGGGTGGCATCGATCAGCCATGCGGTGTACGTCAAAGCATGGCAGTTGAGCCGCCCCCGGATTCCGGCGGACTTCATCCTGTTCGATGAAGCGCAGGACGCCGACGGCCTGATGCTTTCGGTGCTGCGCGCCCAGTCGTCACAGGTCGTCTACGTGGGTGATCCGTACCAGCAGATCTACGAGTGGCGCGGCGCCGTCAATGCGATGGACCACATCAAAGCTCCCGAGAGGGGCCTTACCGAGTCGTTCCGCTTCGGGCCGGCCATTGCCAGCCTGGCGAGCCGCATGCTGCGCCTGATGGACGAGGAAGTCCCCGTGCGCAGCCAGGCAGCCATCGCCTCGCGAGTCGTACGGCACGCCGCCCCCGGCGAGATCCGGCCAAACGCGATTCTCTGCCGCAAGAACACGACGTTGCTCGCCAAGGTGGCCGAAGGGCTCCAGCGCGGCCACAAGGTCGCTGCCCGCACCAAGAAGGAAGAGCTTGTCGCTTTCATCGACGGCGCCGAGCGCTTGCTCGCCGGCCAGCGTACCCACTATCCGGCCGCCCTGTCCCTCTTCGAAAACTGGCCGGACGTGCAGGAGTACGCGGAATCGTTCGCCGGCCGGGACCTGCAGCCCTTGGTGAAACTCATTGACGAGCAGGGGCCAACCTACTTGCGCCAGTTGCTGGCCGCAATCGCCCCCGAGGAAGCCGCCGACTACGTGGTGTCTACCGTGCACAAGGCGAAGGGACTGGAGTGGCCCATCGTGACGCTGGCAGACGACTTCCGCTTCCGACGCGAGGACGACGGCCGAGAGACGCTTCCCACGGACGAGAAGCGCTTGCTCTACGTCGCCATGACCCGGGCGCAGGGCACGCTGGATATTTCCGCGATCGACCGAAGCCTGCAGGCGGTATTCCGCGACGCTGGCGTCTGACTATATATAGGAGCAAAACGGATGATTACGGTTCGAATCGGCAGTGAAGAGCACAATCTGGAGCAGGTACTGGAGGCCCCCGCCGACTATGCCCGCGCGCTGGACCGCGCCAAGACCCATCTGGGCTACGCGGAATGCGGTTGCAGCATGGCCTCGCCGCGTCCGAAGCTGGTAATCCGCCGCCACGGCAAGATCTTCATCCTCGCTCGCTGGCCGGATGACCCGCGCCCGCACCGGGACGGCTGTCCATTCCACGACCGAACCTCGCGCGGAAGCGGGGCGCCGACCGATCACGACGCCTTCCAGTCCGCCGGCGGCGTCCATGACGTGCGGCTCGACGTCTCCTTGAAGGTCGCCGCTGGCGCGCAGCCCAGCACCAGCAGGCGCCAGCCGCCTGCGTCCACATCGCGCAGCCAGCGCCGTGCCGCTCCCCTGCTGGCGTTCCTGCAGTATGCGTGGCAGTCCGCAGGCTTGCACGTCTGGCCAGGCTATGGCCGGCGCGGCTGGAATGCCTGCTGGTCGCGCCTCGTGGCCGAACTCGCCGAGTGCAGGATCAATGGGCGGCCCGGCAGCGAGGTGTTGCACGTGATGGAGCGTTGGGACGAGTCGCGTAGGGCCGAGCTGAGTGAGGCACTCGATGCCTTCCACAATCGCGCCAGGGCTGGCAAGGACGCCTACCAGCGTGGCCTGATCATCGGTGAGGTGGCCGAACTGAAGCCGAGTCCGCACGGCCACAAGCTAAAGCTTCGGCAGGCAAACCACTGGTACTACCTATCGAGCGATCTGTATGAGCAGTTCCAGCGAAAGTACGCAATGGCGCTGACCGGCGTCGACCGGGAGGACTTGCGCTGTGTGGCTGTGTTGGCCTTCGAGAAGTCACGCCAGGACTATCTAAACGTAATGGACATAGCTGCCATGCTGGCGAACCCGACCTTTATTCCGTGCGATTCGTCCTACGAGGCGGCGATGGCCGACCGCCTGATCGCCGAAGGCCGTGCCTTCGAGAAGCCGCTTCGACACGTCGATCGCGCGCCGGTGCACCCTGATTTCCGGCTCACCGACACCGCGCCGCCAACCGTGATCGAGGTGCTTGGTCTCGCCGGCGACCCGGAATATGACCGACGCGTGGCGGAGAAGCGCGCCCACTACCAGCAGGCAGGCATTCCGCTCGTTGAATGGACGCCGAGCATACAGGCGCTGGAGCAGCTCAAGCTGCCGCCTGCAGCGCGACGTCAGTCCAAGACCACCACCGCCGCGACTTGACTTCCGCTGTCGGACGCTAGGCTGGTCAAGTCCCAACCCGCTGGCCGCCCAGCGCCCACCGTCTCCTTCTACTAGTGAGCATGTCTTCCCATTCCCCCCTTACTGATTCAGGCGCCCTGACAGACGCCAATCCCTTTCCGCTTGGCCCGCTGACCGCGAAACAGACGCAGGACGCGCTTGCGCTCTACTACAGCCTGCCCCACCACACCGCCTCCGGCGAGGCTGTCATTCGCCGCGCGGCCACGACCGCCTATACCAACGGCTTCCAGGACGCCAAGCGATGCTTCGCCGGTGCCACGATTGCAGCGCCCGAGAGCGCCGTGCACCGTGCGGAGCCAGACGTCGCCTTGCTGGCCAGCATCGCGACCTGCCTGGATCATGGTTTCGGCACACTCACCACGAACCGCCAGAAGGCGCTGCTCGCCGACGCCCGCAAGGTGTACGACGAAGTGGTCGGCATTGGCTACTACAGACAGGAAAACCGCCGGGACTATCTGCGCTGGCTGTCCAACGAGATCCCGGGCGGCGAGCGGGATTCCAACACGTTCCAGACCGTCGTTCCAGAAGGCACCGCGCCGCTGCAAGCCGCACCGGCCGACCAGGCGCTAACCGGAGCGGGATGGGTCAGCGTCAACGACTGCCTACCGCCGTACGACACAGGCGAGCGTGTGTTGGTCTACACCGAGGGCGCGGACTTCGCCGGCGAGCAGTTCTTCGACATCAAGGCCGACGACCTATACCCGACGCCGGCCGCGACCAGCCCGGAAGGCGGTGACGCGCGTACTGAGGTGGCCGCGGCCGCAACGCACTGGATGCCGCGACCGTACCCCGCGGCGGCCCCTCGACGGCAGGGGCGCGGCAGGGCGCTATCGGACATAGCGCGCGAGGTTGACATGCGCTGCGCCGAGATCTTTTCGGAAGACGCGCGCCAGATGCAACTGGCAGGAACCCACGGCGCGCTAGCAGCGCGATACGCTGGGTGCGCCGCGATGCTGGTGCGCTACATCCGTTCCACCTCGTCCCCACGGGAGCCAGGCCACCCAACTACCCATCCGAGCGAACAACAAGCATGACCGGCACCGTCGTACTACGCGACCTGCACCTTACGACTCCCGAGGCATTCGACGCCGCCTACGCCGAAGCAATCCGTCTGGTCCACACCCACCGCGCGGCCTCGATTTCGCTCGTGCAGCGCTATCTGAGGATCGGCTACGAGCCCGCGCGCGATTTGCTGGCCCGCATGGTTCGCGAAACCACGTTCGTGCGGACCATGCCAGGTGGCCTATATATGTATGCGCCCGAACCACTCGCGAGCGAGCTGAAGGCGTTGCATGGATTCGTCACCGACATCCTCTTGAGCTGCGAGCGCGGCACCCTCGACGCGCAGGCCGTGCGACAGATCGGTCTCAAGCATGCTCTACTGGACTACGTGCAGCGTGGCAGGGAGCCCCGCCCAACGGATGAATGACCCGCCAGGAGCGGAGACCCGGACCTCAGCGGAACAATCGAACTGATCGGCCCAATCGCAATCTATGTACTGAAGCACCAAATTTCTCCCCGATGAACGAAACAAACCACGACGCAGAATTCCCCCAACCCGACACCGTGCTGGCAATCCGCGGTGCCATTGCAGTGGGCCGCCAGGGCGGGCCCAGGCCCCCCGATGGTTCATGGCTGACCGAGTTCTGGGAAATAGGCCATACCGCCGGCAAAGCAGCCGATACGATGCGCGAGGCGATTACCCCGTTCCAGCGCATGGTTGGCGACGAAACCGCCCATCTTCAGGACCACGTCAACGCGCTCGAGCGCGCCGTCCAGGGCATCGACGGGATCTATCCGGCGCGACTTGAGGATGCGCAGGTGGCTGCCGACAATCATGACTGACGCCGCACCCGGCACGCCGATCTCCCTACCCTCGCCCCAATCCATGCAACACGCCATCGCCGACTTGCTCGCGAAGACCGAGCAGTACCTCCAGCTTCGACCGCTGAGCGCCTGACCGCGTCGGGCCGGGGGGTCGCGGATCTTGGCATAATGCTTCGCCAGATTCCCGTGATCCCGCCCAAACAATGTCAGACGACTTACTCAACTGCGCCCACTGCGACAGCCAGCCTCGATTCATCGCCAACCGCTTCGAGGCGGTTATCGCTTGCACCGGCTGCGGCATCACCACTCCACCACAATCCCTTGACGCCAGCCGCGACCAGGCCTTTACCGTCCTGCGCGGCATCTGGAACACCCGCGTGCGTCCCCGCCCCACCGAGCAGCACGAACTCTCCGCCATCATCCGCAAGGAACTGAGCACTTCTGACCTGGGCACGGTGCTCGCGCTGATCGCTCGCAACGAAGACAATTGGACCGAGCGCGGGCCACTCTTCGCCGCCTTGGCCACCAAGCTGCTGCAGCCCGAGCCCATGCTGCAGGAGCTGATACCGGCGGAGACCCTACTCAAGGATGCCTGCCGCTACCGGAAACTCATGCGCCGTGCCAGGGTGATCCAGATCGATGGCCGACCTTGGATCCATATCGAACCCATCGACGCGCTGACCGCGACGGTCTCGGAAGAAGTATCCGGCGGCACGCTCATCCTGGAGGAATTTCTGGCTCGTGTGCTCGACTGCACAGATGAGTATGCGGACACGCTTGCATCACCGCTCGGGAGGAAGAAGCCGGCTGCTTGACTTCTTGCCAGCATTGGCAAGATAGAGGCACATCGTCTCCGAACAACAAAGATGCTCAAGCCTCTGATCCTCGCCGCGGCCATCGCCGCAACCGTCAGCACCGTCGCCTACGCCAAAGGCCCAACGGATTGTCCGCACATCTTCGGCACCAACGGCCAGCCGCACGTCGCAACCACCGCCGCGCCTAGCCGCACGCAATTCCTATGCTTCCGTGGATATGCCGTGCAGACGTCCGCCGCCACCCGCACCGCCCTATGGTCTGCCGAGAACCTCACGGCCCAGGCCGTTCTGGCGGCTCGCACCGTGCCGCGAGACAGCGACTTCTACGAGGAAACTTCGATTCCGGCAGCCGACCGTGCACACCTGTCCGATTACCGGCGCGCCACCGGCCTTGATCGGGGCCACCTCGCGCCATCGGCCGACTTCCCCGACCAGGCCTCGCAAGCCGAGAGCTTCAGTCTCGCCAACGTCGTGCCGCAGTCCTCGGTCAGCAATCGGAGGCTGTGGAGTCACATCGAAACGTCAACCCGCCGCATGGTGCGCGACTACGGCCAGGCATTCGTCGTGACCGGCCCGGCGTTCGATCCCGCGCAGCCGTCACGCCTGAACGACCGAGTCGCCATCCCCACTTATCTGTGGAAGGCAGTCTACGTGCCCGGCGTCGGCGCTGCCGCCTATGTGGCACGAAACGACGCGACCCCGTGGTACGCGGTCGTGAGCATCGCCGAACTGGCCAACCTCGCCGGCGTCGATCCTTTCCCGCGCCTCGACAGGGCATACCGGGAGACGCCGATGACGCTGCTTGCACCGACGCCGCATCCGGGCGAGAAGGCGGGCCGCAAGGTCAGCCTCACCACGCTCACATCCCTTGCTGTTGACCGGTCGGCGCTGCCCGATGCACCTGAGGGCCAGGACGCTCGGCATCCTGTCCTCCGGTCCGGTGCCCTGCCCTTCATTCGGGCCGTCTTCGCCCGCTACTAATTAGGAGAACGACATGGAACGCCTCAAGCAGATCATCCATACCTTCCGCACCGACGAAGAGGCCCGATCTGGCGTCATTTTCGTCATCGCCCTCATCCTGTTCTTTTGCTGGTGGGGCGCGACGGGACACTGGGACGACTCACCGTACCTGCCTGCCTTCCTACGTTGATCCCCGGCAGGGGGCTCGCCTCAGGACCGGCTCGCGGCGCAACAAGCGGGTACACAAGGGGACCCCGAGCACATGAGTCCACCCTATTGGCGGAAAGACGCATGTTTCTTGCGTCTTTCGAAGGGCATTCCAGCACCCAGGCCTCATACTGCTGGAATTCCGCCACGTTTCACTCCTCGGTCTCTTTGATGACCGGCAGCCTTGCCAGCAGCCGGTACAGCGCCTGTCGCGTGATCCCCAACGCCTGCGCAGCCTTGGCCTTAACCCCACCGGCATCCGCCACCGCCTGAGCGGCCATTTCCGGTGTAACGACCGGGCGCGACCCCGCCGCCTGGACTGAATAGGTCGACAGATACGCGTTGGCCTTCGTCTGCCGGCTGTGGCCAGCCGCCGCGACGATCTTGCGCATTGCCTCCTCGTGCCGCGCTCGATCTATCACCTTCCCGCCGCCCTTGATGGCCGCCGCCTGGCCAGCCGTCCGCTCGTACATCTGGTGGAAGTACTGATGCCGCAATCCGTGGGCAGTCACGCCGCATCCATTCTTCGTGACCCCGTGCTTCTCCAGCACACTATAGAAGTGCCGCCGCCACTGATCTTGCGTGTACGTCCGCGGTATCAACGTCCCGTACTTCGGGTTCGTCTCCGCCGCCAGCTCGGCGACCTCGATCAGCAGATCGTACTGCCAAGTGAATTCAAGGCTCACATTGCGTGACCTTCCCCCTTTGGTCCCATCCACGACGTGGAGATGCCCGGATGGAAGCACGTCCTGGATCGGCCGCAAGCGCCAGCTTTCCTTCGCACGCAATCCAAACGCCGCTTCCAGCTTGAGTTGCAGCGCCACGTGCATATCGGTCGTGGCAATTTCCGCGATCTTCGCCACGGCGTCCACCCCGTTTCCCGCCCACGAACGATCCTCGCGCGCGATATAGCTCCGCTTGTAGTCTGCCGGCCGTTCCACGTAGTCGTCGAGCGATCCAACCATGTTGGTCTTACCCATCCAGGAGGTGAGAGCCCGCAAGTGTGTCAGCCGCAGTTCCACCGTTCCGACGTTCAGCTTCTGCTCCAGGACCCAGTAACGCACCAGCCACTGAATGTGCTTCTGTCTGAGGTTATACGGCGTTGTGAGGGCGAAGCCGCCCTCGCGAAGGTCCACAAACATCTTCAGCAGCGCTTGCGCGCGCTGACGTTGCGACATTTGCGACAGCGACCGACCACTGACTCGGGTTGTACTGTGCGGCGAATGCAGGTGCGCCGCAGCTAGCACCGCGAACGCCGATTTCAGACTCTCGGGGAGGTTGTATGCGGCCAGGACCGCGCGCAGGTTGATACCCTTGCTCATCGTTGTCTGTCTTCTCTCCAACCGCAGGTGCCCTTCGCCATCGCGAACTCCCTGCAGCGCGCCCAGCGGCGACTTGCTCTGCTCAGTGAGTTGCAGCCCCGAACGGCACTCACCTCTTGGTGCGCCGGACTACCACGTCCAGCTAACCGGCCACCTTGCCGGAGTCCACTTCTTCCTGTCCTTTAGCGATGCCAACCGATCAGCCCTGAGCATGGAAGCGATGCGTCCTGACTGTCCGCTATGCGAACACGCCGGCGTTCGCCTTGCGTGCCGCTGCGCGGCCATCCACCCGGTGCATCGTCCTGATGCCAGCA